>CAMEMG010000015.1:0-22140 GCA_945927325.1 uncultured Clostridia bacterium
AGGAACGGCAAAATTTTTTACACTTCTATTACTTCTTTATCGCACATTAGCAAAAGGATCGGGGTTGCAGCGCACGCGCACCTGCGCGGCTGTAAAATCTGCCCGCGGGGCGTAAACCTGAGCTTCGGGGAAGAGATATAGCCCGCCGGTATGGTCGAAATGCATATGCGAGAGCACAACCGTATCGATTTGCTCGGGGGTGAGGCCACAGAGCGCCAGCTGCTGCTCCAGCCGTTCTTCCGGCCGCTGAACCAGGCGGAAGGAATTGGTGATCTTGGGCGACCAGTGGCCGGCCATGGCATTGGGATGGCAGCCGGTATCAAACAAAATATTGCGCCCCGGCGCCTGAATGAGGAAACAGAGCACGGGCAGGCGGATGGAACCGCTACTGCCTGCGACAATGCCGGAGGCCTCCGTCTCCAAATAGCCGGTATACAAAACAGATAATTTCATAGTAAATACTCCTTTGCACAGGGTTCCTGTGCGCTTTCCTTCATTATAAAAGAAAATGGCTTGCTTGAAAAGGCAGCGTGCCAAAAAAATGAAAGGCAAAAAGCTACGGCCCCCGCATATAAACGCGAAGGCCGCAGCTTTTTGGTGATTGAGGATCATATATAATTATTTGGATTGCAGCGGGTTCCCGCTGCCGATGGTGAAAGTATAGCAGAAGGCTTGCAGAATGTCAACAATTTTTTGCAAGAAATTATTTTATAAATTGCATATTTTTTGACAAAACCATCTGTAAAAAGCAGAAAATGGGACAAAATATCAAAAAAATGAGCAATAAATGAATTTCTCGTCGAGACAGAAATTGCATAAAATGAATTTTTGGAATGAAATGGAATTGCAAAAACGGATTTTTCACGGAAAAATTCCGAAAAATGCAGGGAAAACAGAGGAGAAAAGCTGCAAAACAGCAGGCAAATATTTGAAAAAAATAAAGGAACTGTAAAAAAGGGTTTTTGCGGCGGATGCAGAATATATTATAAGAAAAAACAGGTCCAGTGCGATGGGCAAGGAGGCGAGATATGGAAAAGTTTGTTGTCACCATAGGCCGTGAATTCGGCAGCTCGGGCAAGGAAATCGGCCGGGAACTGGCCTGGCAGCTGGGCGTGGAATGTTATGACCGCAGCATGGTGGAAAAGGCGGCAGAAGAGGCAGGCATCCCGCAGGAGGAAGTGGCGATGGCGGATGAGACGGTTTCTTCCAGCGCGAACCGCATGTTTACGGCCAGCGGTATTTCGCTGGGAATGGTCATGCAGGCGGATACGGCCATAGCCGCACAGAATCGAGTCATCCGACAACTGGCCGAAAAGAGCAGCTGTGTGATCATCGGGCGCTGCGCTGATTATGTGCTGCGCGATCATGAGAATTGCTTCAATATTTTCATTTATGCGCCTTATGAAGTGCGGCTGCGCCGCATTATGGATCTATATGGTTTTTCAGCCAAGCAGGCGGAGCGCTCTGTCAAACGCATTGACCGCCAACGGCATAACTATTATAAATATGTGACGGGCAGCAATCGCGGTGACCGGCATGGCAAGCAGCTGATGATAGACAGTAGCATGCTTGGCCAGCAGGGGACGGCAGACCTGCTCTACGAAATCGTGTGTAAGCGCTTTGACCTGGAAATCAAACGGCGCTGACATAGACAAAAACAGCCCGGATTTTTCCGGGTTGTTTTTTTATGGCTGCGTTTCGCCGAAAACGGGCAAAAAACGCCTGCGAAACAATGCGGCACCGCCGGCCGCATGAAATTTCCCGCGAAAAGCAAAGAGATGGCACGGAAAGTCAAACCATATGGAATATGCAAGTTGTTAACCCTATAATATATAACATGAATTTTACTTGCATTGTCTACCTCCGTAGTATACTATTATAATTAAATATGAAGCTTTGTGTGATAGCGCTTTGCCTGTCTGCTGCGGCAGTTGCGGGTCGTTTTATGCCACCGGTTTTTGGAAATTCCCGAAAATGCGGAAAGAGGGGCAGCCGGGCGGCGGACTGTAATGGCAGAGCAAGCGGATAACTCTTTTTTAGATGGAACGGTTAGGGATGAAACGATGACAGAAAAGGAAATGAAAAAGCTGAGCCGTGCAGAACTGCTGGAAATGCTGATTGCACAGAGTATTGAACTGGAGAATTGTAAGGAAAAGCTCAATGCAGCCGAGGTCGCTTTAAAAAATCGTGAAATCGCTATCAATCGGGCGGGGTCTATTGCGGAAGCCTCGTTGGCACTCAGCGGCATCTTTGATGCCGCGCAGCTGGCATGCCAGCAATATACCGAGAATATTCGCCTGCTCAGCGAACGCCAGCAGGATATCTGTGCCGACCTGGAAGCAGAGGGCCGCGCAAAAGCCCAGCAGATCGTCATGGAAGCAGAGAAGAAGAGAAAGGATACGCTCAGCAAAACCCAAAAGGAATGCGAGGCAATGCTCAGCAAGGCCAAAGCAGAGTCGCAGCAGTATTGGGAAGAGGTCTCCGGGAAGCTGCAGATGTTCCTGGATGCCCATACCGGCCTTCGGGAATTGCTGGCTATGGTAACTTCTGCTGAAAAGCAGGAATGAGGCGTATGAAAAAGAAGAAGATCAGGCCGATTCCCACCAGGCAGGAATTGGAAGCGGAATTAAGGCGGGTGCGGTACAAGAGCCGTTACCGCTCCGTTTTGCGCAGCACCGTCTATACGCTGATTACCGTGGCCGCAGTCGCGATTCTGGTGGCGACCCTGTGGCTTCCGGTTTTTCAGATTTACGGGAATTCCATGGCGCCGACTTTGCAGGATGGGGAAATCATTTTCGCGGTCAAGACTTCGGAACTGGAACCGGGAGATATTATATCCTTCTATTACAACAACAAAATTCTTGTAAAGCGCGTCATTGCCCGCCCGGGAGATTGGGTGGATATTGATGAGGCGGGAAACGTCCTGCTGAACGGCATGCCTCTGGAAGAACCGTACCTGGAAGAAAAGGCACTGGGAGACTGTGATATTCCGCTGCCGTATCAGGTGCCGGATGGAAAATACTTTGTGATGGGAGATCACCGGTCCATATCGGTGGATTCCCGCAGCACTGCAGTAGGATGCGTGGCGCAGGAACAAATTGTGGGGAAAATTCTGTTCCGTGTGTGGCCATTGAATGATTTTGGCCTTGTGGAATAACCCAAAGGGAGGCAGTCAATGCAAAATCAAGTGCCTTTGCAGGCAGAGATATATGCAAAAAAGCACAAGCGCAGAAAAATCTGGCAAAAAATTGTCGCCAGCCTTGCCTGTCTGGTAGTGTTTGTGACTACCTATATGTTAATTTTGCCTGCTGTCACGATGGAGCAGGCTGCTTATTGTGGCTTGCAGGAACATCAGCATAGCGATGTGTGTTACGAACTGAGGCTGGTTTGCGAATATGGCGACGCGGAAGAAACTGCGGCGGAGGATGGACAGCCGCAGCAGGAATTGATATGTGAATTGGAAGAATCCGCCGGGCATGTGCACGAGGCGGGCTGTATACAGCAGACGCGCACGCTGGTGTGCCCGGAAGCGCATGAACATACGGAACAATGCTATGAAACTGCAGACGCCTATGTCTGCGGGCTGACGGAAGGCGAAGGCGCACATACACACAGCACTGCATGCTATGCGCCGGAACAGACGGAGAACAGGGCGCACGTACATTCGGAAGCCTGCTATGAGAAAACGCTGATATGTGAACAAGCGGAACATACGCACACATTGGCTTGCTATTCCAACCCGGAGGAGGATGTGGAATCCTCTGCTGCCTGGGAGCGCAGCGTTGCCGATGCGGAGCTGACCGGAATCTGGGCAGAGGACGTGCTGCGCATTGCAGAATCGCAGCTTGGATATCAGGAAAGCACCCATAACTATATCATCGCGGAAGATGGCGAGCTGAAGGGAATTACCCGCTACGGCCAGTGGTATGGCGATGCTTATGGAGACTGGTGCGCGATGTTTGCCTCCTTCTGCCTGCGCTATGCGGAAGTGCCGAACTTCCCTTACTGCAATAATTGCCGCGCATGGATCGAGATCCTTTCTCAGGAAGCATATGGGCTTTATGAGGAAGCGGGAGCCTATGAAGCGGCGCCGGGTGACCTCATCTTCTTTGACCTGAATGCGGATGGGATTGCCGACCATGTAGGCCTGGTGGCGGAAAACAAGGAGGAGGGCGAAGGGATTCGCACCATAGAGGGCAACCGCCAGAACCGCGTGCAGTACATGGAATACGCGGCAGAGGACAGCCGGATTTTAGGCTTTGGGCGCCTGCCGGAAAAGGAGAGCGGCTATCTCTGCGGACAGCCGGCTCACACGCACAATCAGCATTGCTATGGGTTAAACAGAAGCCTGCTCTGTCCGCTGGAGGAACATACCCATGCGGAAGCGTGCCTGGCCGCACGCCAGGATGCGGATGGAACAACGCTCGCATTGGCGAACGATTTCTTTTATGAAAATGATCGCTTTGCACTCTCGCTGCATGTAGAAGGAAGCGCGCAGCTGCAGGAGCAGGCGACAGGAGAAGCGGCGGAAGAAACGGCAGGAGCGGAAGTGCCTGTGCTGGTCGTCTCCGAGCTGGATGCCCGGGAGGAGGAATATCAGCAGGTTGCCTCTGCCCTGGAGGAAGACTATGCAGATGACTTGCTGGATCTTTCGGTGCTCTCCATGCAGTTCTATTATCGGGATACGCTGCTGGACGTTTCTTCGTGCGACATTACAGCGCAGGTCACGCCGCAGCCGCAGATGCTGGAGACGGCGCAGGCTGCGTGTGCCGAACTGGAAAGCGAGGCCGTACCCGAAGCGGAGGCAGGCGTTGTCTTTGCCATGCTTCAGGCCACGGAGGAAGGCACGCAGGAGCTGGACAGCACAGTTGTGGATGCCTCCACCGAGGAGAGCCCGGTGCTTACCGCTTCTGTTGACAGTAGCAGTCGGATGATGGTTGCCGCTGCCAAGACAGCCAACCCGAATTTTACGGTGCAGTATTACGCCTGGCTGGATATGGCGGCGAACAGCGGCAGCCAGACGGATAACATCCCCATCATTGATACGCATACCGCCGGCGGCGCCGTCCTGCCCCGAAACGGCACGACGCCTGTCATCAAAAACCTGTATCTGGAAGCGGCGGCGGATGGCTCCGGAAGGTACGGCATCAAAACAAACAGTACGCTGACGCAGGTGTACAGCAGCCATACCTATGAATATATCACTGCCCCCAACCTGATTTATTTCAACCGGCTCTATGAGAACGGGCATTATGCGATTAAAGAGGTTTGGATTTTGAAAGATGGGAAGGATGCTGCCAGCACCAACCCGGATGACTGGAACATATATCCCAGCACGACACACTTCACCAACCGCGTGCAGTCGGTCAATGATACGACCGTGCTGATTACGGAAGGAACGGTGATCCGGCTGGTCTTTGATACGACGGCAAGCGTTTATACCAATGCGGTTAATTTCTATGACTATGACATCACCGACGATGGAGAGAACACGGCGGCCCACGGCATCAACAGCGATCAAAACTATTCCGGCAGTGGGGTGCACCTGGCCTTCGGCAACGACAATACCGATACCGGCCTAAGCAAGCTGGTGTGGAATGGAAATACGCTCAATATGGCCAATGCAAATGGATACAGCAGATGCACATTCGGCCTGGCCGTTGGCCTCAGCAACGGAGTCATTCAATATGCCGACGGCATTGCGGTGCCCAAATTGTTTGATGACGGCAATGCCAATGGAAAGACTTCCTACGACAGCGGGCAGTACACCCTGGCCTTTGACCGCGACGGCGATACCTATACCCTTGCCTCTGTGGGAGGGACTTCTTCTGCCAATCATTTGCAGACCTTTACGAGCAGATGGAACTGGGATAAATCCCGCAAAATCTGGTCGAACCACTTCTGGCCGATGGATAATGTCAAGGGCAAAGACCCGCATACGGGTGCTACCGGGAATACGGGCACCTATATCGGCGCATCCGGGCAGACGAAGAATTATCCTGAAAGCGACAACGGCATTGCCCATAACAATATGTTCGGCATGACCTATCAGGTGCAGTTCACGCTGACCGAGGATTATATCGGCCCGCTGGAATATTACTTCTTCGGCGACGACGATATGTGGGTCTTCCTGGACGGCACGCTGGTATGCGATATCGGCGGCGTACATTCCTCGGTGGGCGAATACGTGAACCTGTGGGACTATGTGGCAAAAGGCAGTGCCGGGACGCATACCCTCACCTTCTATTATACCGAGCGCGGCCTTTCGGGCTCTACCTGCTACATGCAGTTTACGCTGCCGTCAGTTTCCTCTATTACGCCGGAGCAGAATACCGGGCTGCTGACCGTACAGAAGCTGGTCGAGGGCGCAGTGGACAGTGAGGAAGAATTCCACTTTGAAATTATGTTTACCGATGCAGATGGCAGACCTCTGCCGGATGACTATTCCTATACCCGCTACACGGCGGAGGGCGCGATCGTCAAGCAGGATGTCATTATCTATGACGGAGGTTCTTTTGAACTGAAGGCAGGGGAATATATCATCGTCAACTATCTGCCTTACGGGACGAAATATACCGTGACGGAGACAGACGTACCTTACTACACCGTATCCTATCAGGTGAATGGCGGGGCGTCTGCCGACGGATATACCGCTGCCGGGCAAATCCCCAATGGCGGAAACGGGTCGGTCGTATTTACGAATACGGCGATGCCCGTGCTGCCTGCTACCGGCGGCCCGGGAATACTATTGTATATGATGGGAGGAATTCTGCTGACCACAGCGGTGATTCTCCTGCTGTATAAAAACAAAAGGCGAAAGGAGGATACCGTGCCCTCCTGACGCACAGCAAAAATTGTCCCAAAAATAAAAAACACAAATTCAATATTCAGAAAGGAAAAAAGATGATGAAATCCATCAAAAAAATTGCCAGCCTGTTTCTGGCATTGGTCGTCATGCTGAGCTTTAGCGTAACTGCATTTGCGGCAGGCGCGACCGGCAGCATCACCATTCAGTCGAACACGGATGTTTCCGTGGAGGGCAAGACCTTCCGGGCGTATAAGATCCTGGATGTAAAGTCCTATACCAGCGATTCTGTTGTGTATACCGTCCCGGAAGCGCTGAAGGAATTCTATAAGACGCGCTACAGCCTGAATGGAAATGAGGGCGACTTTGATGCACAGGTAGTCGGCAAAATCAAAGAAGAAAGCGACCGGTTTGCTTTTGCGGCAGCTGCACTGGCTGCAGCCAAGGCTGCCAACGTTGCTCCGGGTACTGCGACTGCGGGCGAGGGAGCCACTTCCGTGACCATCAGCGAACTGCCGCTGGGCTACTACGTAGTGGAGGATGCGGGCGCTGCAACCCCCATCTCCGCACTGATACTCGATACTACCAACCCTGACGTTACGCTGGAGATCAAAGCCGATCAACCCGGCATTGAAAAGAAGATTGACGGCGAAACGGATACGGATGATACCACTGAGGGTCTGGTAGACTACAACAATGCCGCCATCGGTGATAAAGTGCCTTATGTGCTCACCACCAAAGTGCCGGATATGACGGGCTATACGAAATACTATTTCGTAGTCAACGATACGCTGTCGAAAGGGCTGAGCTTCAATGGCGATGTGGTAATCACCCTTGGAGATAAGACACTGACGAAAGACACAGATTATACCGTGACCGCAACCGAGCATGCGGACGGCACCACTTCTGTGGAAATCGTATTTAAAAACTTCATTCAGTATAAAAATGCGGAAAAGCGGGATATCACCATTACCTATTCCGCTACGGTAAATAAGCAGGCAGTGATTGGTGTGGCAGGCAACCCCAACGCGGTTACGCTGACCTACTCCAACAACCCCAATATCAGCGATAGCGGCACAACCGACCAGCCCGATAAGCCTACCGAGAATAGCCCGGTCGGAGAGACGCCTGAGGATGAGACCCGCACTTATGTGACGGCGATAGAGCTGATCAAGGTGGATCCCGAGGGCAATCGCCTGACGGATGCGGAGTTTACCGTGACCGGCCAGAAAACAAACATCGTACTGCTCCGTAAAGATGTCTTTACCAAGGCGGAGGAGGGCGATTACTGGAAGCTGAAAAACGGCACCTATACGACCACCGAGCCTACCGAAGAGACAAAGGCAGTTTACGAGAGCATCACCGATCGATACAGCAAGGAAACCAAAGTTGAGACGATTCGGACCAAGGAAAGTGTGACGGCGACCGGCGTAGTTGGTTCCGACGGTATCCTGCGCGTGGAAGGCCTCTCTGCCGGAGAATATACCATCACCGAGGTCAAGGCACCCGCAGGCTATAATCTGCTGAAAACGCCTATCGTCATCCGCATTGACTGGAGCGCGCCTGCTGCCTCTTCCACAGATTGCAGCTGGACGGTAAGCGGTGTAGAGGGCGCTGTGGTCATCGACGGCCTGGTGAAGGTCACGATTGAAAACAACGCAGGCACCGAGCTGCCCTCTACCGGCGGTATAGGCACTCCGATTTTCTATGTGCTGGGCGGTGCACTGGTTCTGGCAGCGGTAGTGCTGCTGGTCACCAGAAAGCGCATGAGTAACAGAGGCTGATGCACGCAGGCATTTTGCAAATACATGCGGCAATCCGCTGAGAAAGCCGGGAAGGCATTGCCCTTCCCGGTTTACAGCGGCAAGGAGAGCCCTCCATGAAAAAGAAAAAAGGAAATTTCATCACAATATTATTGGTTTTGATTCTTCTTGCAGGGCTGTCCTTGCTGCTGTACCCTACAGTAAGCGATTATTGGAACTCTTTTCATCAGTCCCGGGTGATTGCCACTTATGCGGAGCAGGTGGCCGGGCTGGAGGAAGAAAGCTGCGAACAGTTGAGAGACGAGGCCGCGGCTTATAACCGGGCGCTGATTGGCAAGAGTGAACGCTATTTTATGACAGACGCGGAACGGGAAGTATATGAAAGCCTGCTGAACGTCTCGGGAAACGGCATCATTGGCTATATCGAGATCCCGGAAATCAAGTGCTCGCTGCCGATTTATCATGGCACGGATCCATCCGTTTTACAGATCGCGGTCGGGCACATTGAGGGGAGCTCCCTCCCGGTAGGCGGGGAAGGCACGCACTGCGTTCTCTCCGGCCATCGGGGGCTGCCCTCTGCCCGGCTGTTTACCGATCTGGATCAGTTGGAGGAGGGCGACATTTTCATGCTGCGGGTGCTGGATGAGACGCTGACTTATGAGGTCGACCAGATCCGGATTGTATTGCCTACAGAGTTATCCGATTTGGAAATTGAGGCAGGAAAAGATTACTGTACGCTGGTGACTTGTACGCCCTACGGCATCAATACCCACCGGCTTCTGGTGCGCGGGCACCGGATCGAAAATGTGGAGGCGGCGACTGTCTATGTGACGGCTGACGCCATACAGATTGAGCCGCTGCTGGTGGCGCCCATTGTGGCAATTCCCATTTTGTTTGTTTTGTTGATCATTCTGCTGCTTCCGAAGCGGCCCCAAAAACGAGGAGGTGAACCCGATGAAAAAGTATAAGCGCCGGAGTGCTGCACTGCTCAGTCTGCTGGTGGCCTTGCTGCTGCTTCCGATGCATGTATTTGCGGCGGGCAGCATTGATTTGAACCATGAAGTCAACCTGACGATTTCCTGCCGGGATGGGAGCACGCCGCTGACCGGGGCACCATTCAACCTTTACCTGGTTGCAACGGTGGACGCGTTTGGCGAACTGACCGTGACCGACGATTTTTCCCAATTCAATGTGGATATCCGGGGAAGCAATGCGGAAGCCTGGAAGACTTTGGCCTCCACGCTGGAAGGATATGTGCTGCGGGATGCAATTGCGCCTGCAGACAGCGGAAATATCGATGCGCAGGGGAGCCTCTCTTTCCCCACCGATGAAAGGCGCCTGACGGCCGGCCTGTATCTGGTGTTGGGAGAGCGGCATACACAAAACGACTGCTATTATGATCCGGCGCCGTGCATGGTCATGCTGCCGGGGCAGGATTTGGAAAATAACCTCTGGGATTATGACGTATCCATCAATGCAAAATACGATTGCTCTGCCATACCGGATCGTTTCATCAGCCGGAAGGTCCTGAAAATCTGGAAGGATGCGGGGCATCAAAGTGCGCGCCCACAGGAAGTGATCATTCAGCTTTTGCGCGACGGGATAGTATATGATACCGTAACCCTGAATGCGGGAAACAACTGGCGATATACCTGGGAGCAACTGGATAACCGCTATACCTGGACAGTGGCGGAAAAGGAATGCAAGGGATATACGGTAAAGATCACGCGGGAGGGAACTGCTTTTGTGGTGACCAATACTTACCGTGGCAGTAACCCCGATACACCCGGCAAACCCAACCTGCCGCAGACCGGCCAGCTTTGGTGGCCGGTGCCGGTGCTGCTGTCTGCCGGCCTGCTGTTGGTGGTCATCGGGCTGATGCGCCGCAGAGGTATCAGGCATGAATAACGAAAAGCGGCGCGGCAAAAAGAGCAAAGGGTTATTTTTTATGGGGACAGGGCTGCTGCTGATTTTGGCAGCCTTTTTCCTTGTGATTTATAATTGGCAGGATGGGCAGCGCGCAGGCAAAGAGGCCCGGCAGATGGCTGAACAGCTGCAGGAGGCGGTAACGGCACAGTCGGCTGCGGATGTTTCCGAAGATCAGGAGGAGATGCTCCCGGATTATATGCTGTGCCCGGATATGGAGATGCCGGTCAAAACCATCGAGGGGGTCGACTACATTGGCATTTTGACGATCCCGGCTTTGGAACTGGAACTGCCGGTTATCAGCGAGTGGAGCTACCCAAACCTGAAAATAGCTCCCTGCAGGTATGGCGGGTCGGCCTATCTGAATAACCTGATCATCTGCGGCCATAATTACCGCTCGCATTTTGGCAACCTGAAGCACCTGACGGTGGGAGACCTTGCCTTCTTTACGGATACGGACGGCAATGTATTTACCTATAAAATGGTGGGGCAGGAGACGCTTTCCAAAACCTCGGCGGAAGCAATGGAAAGCGGAGAATGGGATTTGACTTTATTTACCTGCACGGTTGGCGGCAAAAACCGCGTGACCATTCGCTTCCGATTGGAGCAAAACTGAATTGCCTGCCCCTGCCGGAAGAGGCGGGCTGGCAATATAAAAAAGCGCGTGGCTTTTCAAAAGCCGCAGCCGGAGAACACAATGATTTTTCATAAAAAAACAACTGCTTTGCCATTGGCGGGGCAGTTATTTTTTATGGGGAAACGGGCGGTACCGGCCGAAAACGGGAAAAATGAAAAAAGCAGGCGCCCGGCAGCGGCCTGCTTTTTTATAGGAAAGCACGGGGTGGCATCAATCGGCGGAATCGGGCAGCGGGTAGTGCATCTGCTGCAATTCCGGCGCCTGCGTGCTGCCGTATTCCAGAGCGCGGCGGTAGTATTCGCATTTGAATTCGATATGTTTCAATTCTTTTTGCAGCAGGGCAATCTGCCGCTCGGTTTCGGCTTTGCGCTCCACAAACATTTGATAGCGCTGCTGCAGCGTGGAATCGCCCTGATCGCACCAGGCGAAAAAGGTGCGGATATCCTTGAGGGACATGCCGGTATTTTTCAGACATTCCAACAGCTGCAGGCGCTCCAACTCCTGCGGACCATACTGGCGGATATTGCCCTGGCTGCGGGGAACAGCGGTGAGCACCCCCAGCTTCTCATAATAGCGCAGGGTGGAGACGGTCAAGCCGGTTTTGCGGGAAATGTCTCCAATGGTGTATTGCATCATGAGACCTCCGGAAAAATTTTTAGGCCGATTGACCTAAAGTAAGGTATAGATTATGAAATGATTGTAACGGCTGCACAGGGATTTGTCAAATACGGCAGGGATGAAAGTTAAAAAATAAAAAGGTACCTTGACAAATAAATAAAAATGCTATAATATAAAGGTACCTAATAAAAATGAAAGAGAGCATCAAACGTATGACAGAGAAAAATATATGCCCATGCTGTGGGCGGCATTGTGACCTGAGTACGCCCAATTGCGAACGAGGCCGGGAATATTTGCGCACGGGAGTGATCCCCGAACGGCATGAACATGCGGACCATGGAGAACATGGGCGCCGGGAAAAACACTTCCGGGGGCAGCGACTGGCACATTATCATGCGACGGATATCAATGACAAATTGGTCATCAACTTGCGGGAACTGGGGCATGTGCTGCGCTTTATCACGGAGGGCAAAGGCAGCCAGAGCCGCATTCTCATCATCCTGGCAGAAGAGGGAGAGACCACGCAGCAGCGCCTGACCGGACGCCTGCATATTCAGCCGGGCTCGGCCAGTGAAGTGCTGGCAAAATTGGAGCATGCCGGACTGATTTGCCGGACGCCCAGCGAAAATGACCGCCGGACGATGGATATCCGCCTGACCGAAGCGGGCAGACAAAGCGCCGAAGAAGCGATGGAGCGCAGAAATCAGCGCCATCAGGAGATGTTCTCCTGCTTCAGCGAGGAAGAGAAGGAAACGCTGCGGCTCCTGCTGGAGAAATTGAATGCCGATTGGGAGCGGCGGTATCGCGATGGAGCGGCAGAGCATAAGCACGGGCATGGCGGACCGCGCTGCCGGAAAGAGGGCGGAGAAGAACGGCACCACAGACGGCCGGATCATCCACAGGAGTGAGGAAACGGGAACGCATACACAGTTGTTGGCGCAAAAGGGCAGGTATTATGCATTGTATATGACGCAGCATGCCGGCTTTGCCACCTGAGAAAAGAAAAAACGCGCGACAATAAGCCGTGCGTTTTGTGAATCAGCCCTGAGCGCCGAACTTCTGCTGGTAGCGCTCAATGGCTTCGGCAATGACCTGTCGGGCGGCGGCAGGGTCGGTGGCATGGTCGACCTTGACCGATTTATTCTGCAGGGCGCCGTAGACCTTGAAGAAATGGCGCATCTCCTCGATGATATGAGGAGGCAGGTCGGCAATGCTCTGATAGCTGTTGTAGGAAGGGTCGGAAAAGGGAACGGCGATGATCTTTTCGTCCTCCAGGCCGTTATCCACCATGGGGATCAGCCCGATGGGGTAGCAGCGCACCAGCGTCAGCGGATCGAGCGGCTCGGAGCAGAGCACCAGCACATCCAGTGGGTCGTGGTCGGAGCCCAGCGTCTTGGGGATAAAGCCATAGTTGGCTGGGTAGTGGGTAGAGGTATACAGCACACGGTCGAGAATGATATAGCCCGTCTGCTTATCCAGTTCGTATTTCTTTTTGCTGCCCTTGCCGATTTCTACGACGCAGATAAAATCGTCGGGTGAAACGCGGCGGGCATCCAGGTCGTGCCAGATATTGTGCATCACAATCATTCCTTTCTCAGAATCTGCTTATAGCATACCACAAACGGAGAGGGGGCAAAACAAAAAAGCGGAATTTCCGAAAAAAAGCGCCGCCCATGCGTGCACGGAGCGCAGAAGTGTGATATGCTGAGAAAAAAAGGAGGTTGCACCATGATTTTTTACTTTTCGGGAACGGGTAACAGCCGCTATGCTGCGCAGGCAGTGGCGGAAATTACCGGCGGGGAGACGGTCTGCCTCAATGGGCGCCTGGAACGGCAGGGAGAACGCTGGTATTCAGCTGCGCCATATGTATTTATCTGCCCGACTTACGGTTGGCGGTTGCCGCGGGCGGTGGAGCAGTATATTCGCAGCAATGCCTTTACAGGCAGCGGGACTGCCTATTTTCTGCTCACCTGCGGCGACAGCATGGGCAATGCTGCCCGCTGGTGCGAAAAATTGTGCCGGGAGCGGGGGCTGAGCCTGCGGGGCGTGGCGCAGGTGGTGATGCCGGAAAATTATATCGCGCTATTTCGCGCGCCTTCCGAAGCGCAGGAAGAAAAAATTCTGGAAAAGGCTGATGGGGAACTGCTGAACCTGGCGCTGGATATCAAGCTGGGCAGACGGCTGCCTCCGCCGCACGCCACACCGGCAGGACGATTGCAGAGCCGCATCGTCAACCCGCTGTTTTACCGTTTTGTCATCGGGGATCGGAAATTTCGGGCGGGAGAGGGCTGCATCAGCTGCGGCAGGTGTGTGCACAACTGCCCGCTGCACAATATCACCCTTTCGCGGGCAGGGCGGCCGCAGTGGGGCGGGCACTGTACGCACTGCATGGCCTGCATTTGCGGATGCCCGACTGAGGCGATTGAATATGGGCGGGCAACCAGGGGCAAGCGGCGCTATCAATGCCCGGCCTATGAGCCTGGGCAGCTGATGCGGCGAGCCCGGCAGGAGTCCGCTGCAGACGGCGGAAAGGATTCACAGCCCGAAGCATCGGAACATACATAAGAGCAATAGAAAAGCTCCGCCATCAGGCGGAGCTCTTCTATTGTTGCAAAGAGAAGTTCAGGATTTGCGGCCGGAAGCCGGATCCGTATGATAAGGGCAGGCGCTGCAATCGCCGCTGCACCCGCCGCAACCGTGCTTCAGCTGCTTTTTACCGGCGCGCAGGGCGAAAAAGAGGAGGACGGCCAGCAGCCCCAGCAGCACGCCGTCACCCCAGCTCATAAGCAGCCTCCCGAGGCAACCGCCCGGAAGGGAAATGCGCCGCGCATCAGCCTAACCCCAGCAGCAGCCCCAGCTGATAGACGCAAAAAGCGGTCACCCAGGCGACGACCAGCTGGAAGAGAATGGTGCCGAAGGTGGCCTTGCGGCTGGCCAGTTCCTGCCGCAGGGCGGAAACGGCAGCCATACAGGGCGTATACAACAGCACAAAGACCAGATAAGAAGCGGCAGCCAGCGGCGAAAATAATCCGCCCAAGCTGGCGGTCAGTGCGGCTTCGTTGGCAGAGCCGGTGAGAATGGTGAGCGTGCTGACCACGGTTTCCTTGGCGGTGAGGCCGGGCAGCAGCGCTGCCACTGCCTGCCAGCAGCCAAAGCCCAGCGGCGCAAAGACGGGCGCCAGCAGGCTGCCGACATAGGCCAGCATACTTTCGGAAGGATCGCTGACCGGATAGAAGCGGAAGTCGAACGTCTGCAAAATCCAGACAATCACCGACGCCACCAAAATCAGGCTGAAGGCGCGGACGATGAATTCCTTGGCCTTCTCCCACATATGCAGGCAGACGCTTTTGCCTGAGGGCAGGCGATAGGCGGGCAGCTCCATGACGAAGGGCACGGGATTGCCTTTGAACAACGTCTTTTTAAACAGCCAGGAGGAGAGGATAGCCAGCAGGATACCCAACAGGTACAGGCTGATCATGACCAGTGCCTTGTGGTGGGGGAAAAAGGCGGAGGCAAAAACGGCATAGATGGGCAGCTTGGCATTGCACGACATGAATGGGACCAGAATGGCCGTCATGCGGCGGTCGCGCTCGCTGGCCAGCGTGCGCGTGGAAAGGATGCCGGGCACCGAACAGCCGAAGCCCATCAGCATGGGCACAAAGCTGCGCCCCGAAAGGCCGAGACGGCGCAGGGGCTTATCCATGATAAAAGCAATGCGCGCCATATAACCGCTGTCTTCCAAAATGGAGAGCAGGAAAAAGAGGATGACAATGGTGGGCAGGAAAGAGAGCACAGTGCCCACCCCGCCGAAAATGCCGTCGATCACCAGCGAGCGCAGAATGGGGTTGACCTCTCCATAGACGAGGGCGCGCTCACAGAGTGCGCTGAGGCCGTCGATGGCGCTGCCCATCAGGTCGGAAAAGAAAGTGCCGACCGGCCCGAAGGTGAGGTAAAAGACGAGTGCCATAATGCCGAGGAAGATGGGAAAAGCCGTATAGCGCCCCAACAGGATGGAATCCACCTTGCGGGAACGCAGCTGCTCTTTGGAAATCTGCGGCTTGACGACCGTTTCGTGGCACAGCCCTTCGATGAAAGTATAGCGCATATCCGCCATGGCCGCTTCCCGGTCGAGGCCGCGGGCCTGCTCCATTTCTCGGACGATGTGATCTACGATATCCAGCTCGTTGGCATTGAGCTTCAGCGCCTGCAGCGTGGGTTCATCCCCTTCCACCAGTTTGGAAGCGGCAAAGCGGGCGGACATGCCTGCCGCCATCGCATGGTCGTCGATCAAGTGCGCCAGGGCATGAATGGCCTGATGCACCGGGCCGCTGCAAAAATCCAGGCGGGCGGGCGTCTGTTTGGCGCGGGCCGCTTTTTCGATGGCGCGCACGACGTCCTCTGTGCCTTCGTTTTTGACGGCGGAAATGGGAATGCAGGGGATGCCCAGCGCTTCCGAAAGTTTCCGGATGTCGATGGAACCGTGGTTGGTGCGCACTTCATCCATCATATTGAGCGCCAGCACCATGGGGATCCCCAACTCCAGCAACTGCAGCGTCAGGTAAAGGTTGCGCTCGATATTGGTCGCGTCGATGATATTGATGATGCCATCCGGCTTTTCCCGCAGCAGGAAATCGCGGGATACGATCTCCTCCGGCGTATAGGGGGAAAGGGAATAGATGCCGGGCAGGTCGACGACAGTCAGGTCGGCATGGCCGCGAATGACGCCCTCTTTGCGCTCTACCGTCACGCCCGGAAAGTTCCCCACATGCTGGTTGCTGCCTGTAAGCTGATTGAACAACGTCGTCTTGCCGCAGTTCTGATTGCCTGCCAATGCAAAAATCATAGGCCGCACCTCCTCACAATTCCACCGAGATGGAGAGCGCATCTTCCTTGCGCAGCGTCAGTTCATAGCCCCGCAGAGAAAGGCTCACCGGGTCGCCCAGCGGCGCCAGCTTGATGACTGTGACCTTGATGCCCGGCGTCAGCCCCATGTCCAGCAGATGGCGGCGCAGCGCACCCTGACCCCCTACCTGGGTGATGATGCCGCTCTGGCCGACCCCCAGTTTATCCAATGTTGTAATCATATTATAAACCTCCTGTTAGCAATGGCTAACGAAAATGACCTCTGATAACTGACTTTATTATAGCAAGGGGAAGAAGGGCTGTAAAGAATATTTGCTGCGGGACAGAGTGCGCAAAAAAATGCAAAATAAAAATGGCAGACGGGCAAAAATTCGGGTATACTGAAAAGAAAGGAGGGGGCGATGGAACAGGCGCGCATCAGGATTTATATGGAAAAACCGCCCCGGGGTGCGGAAAAACAGGAATTGGAGGCACTGCTGGCCCGACTGCGGGCACAGGAGTTTGCGGCTGCGGAATTTCTGGCAGAGGCGGGAGCCGCGGGGCTGCCGCTGATTCTGGTTGACGGGGAAGCCGTTGTGGCAGGCCGGTACCCCGCCTGGGAAGAATGGTGCATTTGGCTGGGCATTGGCGGCGGATGCGGCGGATGCGGGCGGCAGGCGGAGGGATGCGCAGGCTGCCGGGGCTGCGGCAGGTGTGCAGGCAGATAACAGGCGAAACGCATCCACGCAACGGAACAGAGAAAGGGAAAGGCCGGTACCGAAAAGGGTACCGGCCTTCTTTTAAGTGGGCAGAAAAATTACTGCGGTGGGCAGAAGGCTCAGGCCTTTTCTACCGGCACCCAGATTTCGCTGGCGTAGTCAGGCGAATGCATATCGCCCTCGGGATAGACTTCGATATCCAGCTCCCCGGTGGGGCGATAGCCGGAAGTGGGGAAGAATTCGCCGCAAATGCGCTGCCACAGCTGCTGAATGGCGTCGGGCATGGCGCCGCGGCAGGGAAAGACCGCCCAGGTGTGCGCGGGAATGGTGCGCAGGGAGAAGCCTGCGGGTGCGACGCAATCGGGCGCGCAAACGGTGCCGATGCCGTAGGTGAAAGAAGTGCCCTGCGCCGGCTCCGCCCAACAGATGCCCAGCAGAGCCTGCGGGGCAGTCATATGGGAAAAGAGGGTGGAAAAGGTGCCGTCCCCGGCAGCGCGTTCCCAGAAATCGGGGATGGTGCGCAGATTCTGTTCCTGCTCGGTGCTGTGTGTTTCTGCCTTCTGTAAAACGCAGAAGGCCGGTTTGTGAACGAGTTTGTAATCCATGGTAGTGCCGCCTTTCAGAGAAATCTGTACCGTCAAGCGGGAGAAGGATTTGAGATGGGCGCCTTCTTTTCTGGCCTGAGAGGGCGGGAAACCGTGAAAACGGGCAAAAGCACGGGCAAAACTTTCCGGGCTTTCATAGCCGTATTTGAGCGCGGCATCCAGCACTTTGGCGCCTGCCGCCAGTTCGCTGCCCGCCAGCGTCAGCCGGCGCAGGCGAATATATTCCGCGGGCGTATGGCCGCAGAGAAAGGTGAACATGCGGGCAAAGTAGAAGGGCGAAAAGTGTGCCGCCCGGGCGGCCGCGCCGGGCAGATCTTCCTCGGTCAGATGCCCTTCGATATAATCGAGGGCGCGCTGCAGGCCGGTGACAAGGTCCATACAAATTACCTCCGCTGTGATTTGGTACCGTTACAGTATGGCGGAAAAGGGCGCGAAAAGCCTGATTTTCTTTGCACATTTAGGACAGGTTGAATCATTTTTGGGTGGAATTTATTTGCTGAGTGACCAGACCTGTGCTTTGCCCGCGGCAGAGGAGGTGTTTTGCGCCATGACGCCCACCAGCGCATGGGGCAGATAGGGTTGCTCCAGATAGGCGAGTTCCTCTTGCGAGAGGGAAAGCTCCACAGCGGCAGCCGCGCCGTCGATATGGGAGAATTTGGTGGCGCCCACCACCGGCGCTGTCACCTTGGAAAGCAGCCAAGCCAGGGAGATTTCGGTCATGCTCACGCCATGGGCATCAGCCAGCTTGGCAACCCGCTCGAGGATAAGCGCATCCTGCGCGGCCGTAGCATCGTATTTGAGGCGGGCGTAAGCATCCTGCTGCAGGCGGGCGGAGGTTTCGCCCGGCCGTTTGGAGAGGCGGCCGCCTGCCAACGCACTGTAAGGCGTGAGCGCAATGCCATCTTCCCGGCAGAGGGGTGCCATTTCCCGCTCCTCCTCCCGGAAGATGAGGTTATAATGCCCCTGTACCGAGACGAATTTGCAAAATCCCTCCTGCTCGGCCAGGGCATTGGCTTTGGCCAGCTGCCAGGCAAAGCAGTTGGAAATGCCGATGGCGCGCACCTTGCCGGCCTTTACGACGCGATTGAGGCCATCCATGATTTCATAGAGCGGCGTTCCGTAATCCCACATATGATAGATATACAAATCCACATAATCCATCCCCAGATGCTGCAGGCTCCGATCCAGCAGATTGGCGATATGCTGCTGGCCGCTGACGCCGGCGGCGATCTCCTCGGCGGAGCGGGGCACGAATTTGGTGGCAACGACGATCTCCTCGCGTTTGGCAAAGTCGCGCAGGGCGCGGCCCACATATTGCTCGCTGGTGCCGTTCTGATAGCCGATGGCTGTATCGAAAAAGTTGATGCCGCGTTCCAGCGCATGGCGCAGAATTTCGCGGGAAGGCGCTTCGGGCAGTGTCCATTGATGCTGGCCGGCAGCCGGATCGCCAAATCCCATGCAGCCCAGGCAGATGCGGGAGACGGTGAGCGGGGAATTGCCCAACTTGATATATTGCATAAAAAACTCCTTTTGATAGAAAAATTCCGATAAACGAAAACCCTGATTACAGCATATATCCTCGAGTGCACTCGAGGTCAAGCATTCGGGCAAAAAATGTTTTGCAACCCGAACAGGAAACAGAAAAAGAAGAATATTTTTGCGGCGCAGGGGCACAATGGAAGTATGGATAATCAAAACTGGAATACTTATATAAGTGAAGTGGAGGCATTCCTCCGTGTAAAGGAAAATTTCGACATCCTCTGCCAGAAGATGCGCATTGGAGGGCGCGCGGCGCGGCTATACAGCATGGATGGGCTCATCAAGGATGAACTGATGCAGAAGCTGATGCAATTCTGGATGAGTGCGACCCCCGAGCAGATGGCGGAAATCACATCGGCCGGGCAATTTTCCGAGCAATTCCTGGCTTATACCGAGACGGACCTCTGCAACGACCCGCAGGAGATGGCCAAAAACCTACTCTCGGGCGCGGCGCTGCTGTTTGTAGAACCATATACCGAGGCGCTGATTGTCGATGCGCGCACCTACCCGGTGCGCAGCGTAGACGAGCCGGAGGACGAACGGGTGCTGCGCGGCTCTCACGACGGGTTTGTGGAAACGCTGATTTTCAACACCGCCCTGCTGCGGCGGCGCATTCGGGATACGCGCTTTACCATCGAGGTAGTGAGTGTGGGCAAGCGCTCCAAGACAGATGTGGCGCTGGCCTATCTGGATGGCAAGGCGGACAAAAGGTTTGTGGAAAAGCTGCGGCAGCGGCTGCGCTCGTTGGACGTCAATGCGCTGACCATGGGGCAGGAGAGCCTGACCGAGGCACTGGTCAACAAAGGCTGGTACAATCCCTTCCCCAAAGTGCGCTACACCGAGCGGCCGGACAATGCAGCGGCAGCTATTGCCGAGGGCAGAGTGGTGGTGCTCATCGACAACTCGGCCTCGGCCATGCTGCTGCCGGTCAGCATTTTTGATTTTTTGCAGGAGAACAACGATTTCTGTTTTCCGCCGGTAGTGGGTGGATATCTGAGGCTGGTGCGTCTGCTCGTCTTTGGATTGACCATTTATCTGACGCCGGTCTGGTATCTGCTCACCAAGAACCCTTCCTACATCCCGGACTGGCTGCGTTTCATCGCCATAGAGGAGCCAAACGAAGTGCCGGTGATTGTACAGCTGTTTGTCTTTGAAATTGCCATCGATGCCCTCAAGCTGGCTTCGCTCAACACGCCTTCCTCGCTCTCCAACTCCTTCAGCGTCATCGGGGCGTTGATTTTGGGAGATTTTGCGGTGCAGGCGCACTGGTTTGTGCCCGAAGTCATCATGTACATGGGCCTGGTCGCCATCGGCAATTTTACGCAGCCCAGCTATGAGCTTTCCTATGCGTTCAAGCTGATGCGGCTGATGATTCTGACGCTGACCGCGCTCTTCAATCTTTGGGGCTTTATTGCCGGGCAGGTGATCATGATGCTGCTCATTGCCTTTAACCACAGTGTTTCGGGCGGAAGCTATCTATATCCGCTCATTCCTTTTCACTGGCGTGCACTCAAGGGGGTACTGATTCGGCGCACCATGAACAATGCCAACAGCTGACCTACTTTCTTTTGAAAAGAAAGTAAGTAAGAAAACTTCACGACTTACTTCTTTTGAAAAAGAAAGTAGGCAAAGAAAACATCACGACTTACTTCTTTTGAAAAAGAAAGTAGGCAAAGAAAACTTCACGAAACTTACTTCCTTTTGAAAAGAGAGTAAGCAAGAAAACTTCATGAAACTTGTTTCCTTTTGAGAAAGGGAGCAGGCAAAGAAAACATCACGAGACTTACTTTCTTTTGAGAAAGAAGCGAGCAAAGAAAACATCACGAGACTTACTTTCTTTTGAAAAAGAAGCGAGCAAAGAAAACTTCACGACTTACTTCTTTTGAAAAAGAAGTAAGCAAGAAAACGTCACGACTTACTTCTTTTGAAAAAGAAGTAAGCAAGAAAACTTCACGAAACTTACTTCCTTTTGAAAAGAAAGTAAGTAAGAGAACTTCACGAAACTTATTTCCTTTTGAAAAGAAAGTAAGCAAGAAAACTTCATGAAACTTGTTTCCTTTTGAAAAGTGAAATGCGGTTAAGGGGCAGCGACTCACAGGTTTTTTCCCAAAGCAGACGGGCATTTGCCGTTAAGAGGGACGGCGGGTGAGGAGAAGCGCATTTTTCCCAAAAGAAGGGCAGCAAAAAACCGACAGCAGAAATGCTGTCGGTTTTGCGTTCTATTTTGCAGGAAAGTGCGCTGCTTACAGCTGCGGGCCTGCGGCCACCAGAGCCTTGCCGGCTTCGTTGGTGGTATATTTGACAAAATTCTTCTGGAAACGGGAAGCCAGATCCTTGGCTTTTTCTTCCCAGGCGGAAGCATCCGCATATGTATCGCGCGGGTCGAGAATTGCGGTATCTACGCCGGGCAGCTCGGTGGGAATTTCGAAATCGAAATAGGGGAGCTTTTTGGTGGGCGCGTTCTTGATATCGCCGCTCAGGATAGCGTCGATGATGCCGCGGGTATCCTTAATGGAAATGCGCTTGCCGGTGCCGTTCCAGCCGGTGTTGACCAGATAAGCTTTTGCGCCGCTCTTCTCCATGCGCTTGACCAGCTCTTCTGCATACTTGGTAGGATGCAGTTCGAGGAAAGCCTGGCCGAAGCAGGCAGAGAAGGTGGGGGTGGGCTCGGTAATGCCGCGCTCGG
>CAMEMG010000016.1:0-22106 GCA_945927325.1 uncultured Clostridia bacterium
CGGACAGCGCGGCCCCTGAGGTCGGAAAAGGTGAGGGACACTGCGCTTTTGCAAAGAGACATGCGTCGATTGGAACCATAAAGCATACAATGGGTGGCGGGGGCGGGGAAAATGCGTTATAATGAAAAAAACGATGCTTGTGAAAAAAGGAGAAAAACGTATGCTTCGTACAAATGAAGAACGATTGGTAAAATTGTCGGTACAGGGAGAAGTTTCACCACCCGGATATAGTGACTTGGGCAAAATTGATGCAAAAGGGCAGGTATTTGTTTTGCCGGGAACGGGCGGTATTTCCTATAATGTAAAAATCGGTGATCTGGCCAATGGTTTTGAGGCAGATCATGTTGAACCGGGCGTCAGTACCCGCAACGTCAATGAACGCAGCAGCAACGCTTATAATTATCTTTCCTGCATTGGCAATGAGGCAACGGTTATCAGTGGGGATGCGAAGGGAAAAAAGGGATTTGTTACGGGAACACATGGAGGAATTGAACATGTGATTCTGTATTTTCCGCAGGATGCGCTTGAACAGATGAATATTGGAGATCGCATCAATGTGAAATCTTTTGGGCAGGGGCTGCAATTATTGGATTATCCGGAAATTGCTGTTATGAATCTGGATCCGGCAGTATTGCGGCGAATGAAAATTCGTGAAGAGGGTGGCCGCCTGATTGTACCCGTAGCTAAAGCAGTACCCGGCTGCCTGATGGGCTCGGGGTTAGGTGCATCCACTACTAAAAAAGGGGATTATGATATTACACTTTTTGATGAGAAACTGGTAGCGGAATATCATCTGGATGAATTGCGGCTGGGAGATATTGTAGTCCTTTTGGATTGCGATAACACAAATGGGCGTAATTTTATCACTGGTGCGCTTTCTATTGGTGTAATTGTGCATGGAAGTTGTAAAATTTCAGGGCATGGCCCGGGTGTAACGACGCTGTTTTCCTGCCTCACTGGGAAATTGGGCTATGAATTGCAGGAAAAAGCAAATCTGGCGGATATGCTGTTATAAATGAGAAGTAAACAAAAGAGGTCTGAATTGAAGTTCTGTTCAGGCCTCTTTTTGCAAATCTTAAAAGGCATATGGGGGCTTTTGCGTATACACATAATGAGGAGGGAAAAATGCGCTATATAA
Organism: uncultured Clostridia bacterium; assembly: GCA_945927325.1. GTDB lineage: Bacteria > Bacillota > Clostridia > Christensenellales > Christensenellaceae > QANA01. The sequence continues at coordinate 1,139 of CAMEMG010000016.1, forward strand.
AAATTATGATGGGAAACGTTCTGATTGCCGGTGCTTATGCCTGTATTACCGTTCCTAAAGAGATTGTGAACGGAGGAGTGACAAGTTTTTCCATGATTTTAAGCAAAATGACGCGTATCCCCGCTGCCTGGCTGGCAGATGCATTTTCGTTGCTGCTTTTGGCAGTGTGCTTTTTTGGGCTTGGGAAGAGTATTTCCAAGGGACAATTTTTAGTTGTCTGGCATATTTGATATATTATTTACGGGATTCAGTGCACTGCAATGGGAAGCACCTTTGCCGTTGATTCCGGGAGCTGTTCTCGCGGCGGTGCTGGTGGGAACCGGTTACGCATTGTGTATTCACGCAAAATCTACGGCTGTTGGTTTTGATACAGTGGCACTGATGATTCATCGGAAATATCCAAAAGTGAAAGTGGCGTTTTGTATGTATCTGGTTAATATGACAGTATTGCGGAGCGGAATTCTGGTTTATGGATGGCGTTCTGTCATGTTGGGGTTGGCATTTTCACTGCTGCAATCGCTGACGCTGCATTTGCTACTGAAAGTGCAGCAACGAATAGAAACGCGAAAAGAATTGTCGAGTGAGATTTGAAAAAATATTGATTTTATTTTTGTAACTTTTTTCTATTAAAATTGTCTAATATGTGAAAGGCATTTGGAAAGGAAGCGGGAGTATGGCAGATTTTACGGAAATCTATGATCTGTATGCAGATAAAGTTTATCACTATTTACTGGGGCTCTCGCGAGACCGTCACCGGGCAGAGGAGTTGACACAGGAAACTTTTCTGAAAGCGTTGCAGAATATCGAACAGTATGAGGGGCGCAGCAGTTTTTATACCTGGCTGTGCCGGATTGGAAAAAACCTGTTTTTGAATGAAGAAAAGAAACGAAAGCGTTCAGTCCTTTGGACAGGCGAAGGAACGGAGCAGGAAGCAATATTCCTGGACCATATGCTAATTGATCGGGAGACGCTACTGTATATTCATAAGGCACTGCATCAGTTGAAGGAGCCTTATCGGGAAGTGTTTTCTCTGAAAATATTTGGAGAATTGAAATATCGGGAAATTGCCGATATTTTTGGAAAAACGGAAAGCTGGGCAAAGGTGACTTTCTTTCGGGCAAAGGAACGGATTGTAAAGGAGATGGAGGAAAAGGGATGGCTTTAAGGAAAGAGAGAATCTGTAATAAGTTGCTGAGAAATTATATGGAAAATGCGAATATCCGACGCCTGCTAAAAGCTGCATCGTTAGAAATACGGAAAAAGCAGAATGATGGATGGGAAAGTAGAATAAAGGAGGGTTAAAATGAAAATGAATTGCAACATAATGCGGGATCTGTTACCTTTATATGCAGATGCGAGTTGCTCTGAGGAGAGTAAAAAAGCTGTGGAAGAACACGTCATGGAATGTGCCGAATGTGCAGCAATATTAAAACGAATGATGCGCCCGGAAATAGAAGGGAGAGAGGAGTTACAGAGAGAAAACTTTACTGCACAAAAGGCATTTCGAAAAGTACGCAGAAAACTCCGTACGAAATGGTTGAAAACAGCAATTTGTTTGATTCTTTGTGCGACAATATTTCTGTTAACCATTAATCAGTTCAGCACACAAAAGTCCCGTTTTGCATTGAACTTTAGTTATACCGGTTTGTGGAACAGGTTATGTGTTCAGCAAATCATGCGTTTTCTGAAAGAAGATCCATATGGTTTAGAGTATCCGTTTTTGGATACGGATATGATTTATGAAGATCATCAGAAGATTTATCATAAAATGATCCTGCAGAACGAGGATTCCGGGAAATTTATGGTATCGATCGGAGAAGAATCTTGCTATATTTCACAAAGCGTATATGAAAATGAATATCAGGCATATTTGCAGAGTGGTAGTGAAGCGGATTTCTGGGCAGAGATGATTATGCTGAATCAACCGATTATCCCTGAAGAGGCTATGGAAGAAATTATGGCTTCAAATAAATATCAGCATATGATTTATGAAAAGTTCCATTATGAACGGGATTATGGGGAATATAGTGAAAATTATCTGGAACATATTTATACCAAACGAGCTCCGATAGAATATGGTTATCAGGAAGGATATTATTATCGCACGGATTATCAATATGAAGCGTTGGTTTCCTATCAGGAAGAACTGGCTGACGCAGCGCTTTTTATTTGGCAACCTGAAGAAAATGATGAGACATGGAAGCAGGAACTGAAATCGACCATCACAAAAATATCAATGGATGCCATAAATTTGGGAGAAGCAGGCTTTGATAGAAAATGCCGTGAACAGTTTTTAGAGATTGTCACCGTTTTTCAGGAGAATAATGCTGTTATTCAGGATTATACGATTGAGATGACGGATATAAATGAAGCGTGCGTTTCCATAACATTGCGGGATGGTGCGGGAGATCCGCAATATGCTGCACTGGAAACAGAAGAAAATAAATATAAATTATATATTGAACTGGAAAAAGGAAAGATTATGCGTATCTACGGAATGTTCCATGAAGGAGTGTTGATGCAGAAATTTGTAGAGGAAAGAGGGCTGCAGTTGGAAAATGAGGAACATATTTATCTGGCGAACCCTTATCGCTACACCTATCTGATTGATAACAGAGTGCATTGAAGAGCGGGCGCTTAAGCGCCTGCTCTTTTTATATCGGGAGAACATAGATTGCAAAGAAAAGGGGCATACTGTGAACAGATTTCAAACATCTGTAAACAAAATGGACAGGGGAAAAAATATATGATAAGATAAATCATAATTGCAACTATCTGAAGGAGAAGTTATGTACGATATACTGACGATAGGCGGCGGCCCTGCTGGCTTGACTGCTGCCATTTACGGAGCCAGAGCCGGATTATCTGTGGCGGTTGTGGAAAAGGCTGTGCCGGGCGGGCAAATTACCTCTACCCATCAATTGGAAAATTATCCTGGGTTTGCACAGGGTATTTCCGGTGCTGGATTTTCGCAGCAATTGCTGGAGCAGGCAAAGAGAGTTGGCGCGCAGGTGCTTACCGATGAGATCCTTTCTTTACAGTTGGAAGGAAAAGTTAAGAAGGCTGAAGGAAAGGCCGGAAGCTATCAAGCGAAAACGATGATTCTGGCGTTGGGCGCTGCTCCGCGAAAATTGGAAATTCCGGGTGAACAGCAATTTACAGGTATGGGTGTTTCTTATTGTGCTACCTGTGACGGCGCTTTTTTTAAAGGCTTGCGCGTGGCGGTGATCGGCGGCGGAGATACGGCCTTCGAAGATGCGCTGTACCTCTCGGATTTAGCTGCGGAGGTTTATCTGGTTCATCGGCGGGATACTTTCCGCGCACAGCAATATTTGGTAGAAAAAGCGAAGGCAAAAGAGAATATTCACTTTATTAAGCAGGCAGTTCCTGTGGAAATTTGCGGCGGAATGGATTTGGAATATATCGTATTGCAGGATGTGCAGACAGGCAAACGACAGGAGCTGGCAGTGGAAGGCGTCTTTGCAGCAATCGGGCAAAAGCCAAATACAGAACTGGTTCAGGGGAAAATTGCCTTGGATGCAGCGGGATATATTGAAGCCGATGAAAATACGCGGACGAATATACCGGGTATTTTTGCGGCAGGAGATGTGCGGAAAAAGAGATTGCGCCAAGTAGTAACTGCTGCGGCAGATGGAGCAGTTGCAGCAATGGAAGCATATCATACAATATTAGAAGAAGATTGAGAACGGAGAACATATATGGGGAAATTGTTTGGGACAGACGGCATACGCGGTGTCGCCAACAAGGGATTAGATAGCATTTTGGCTTATAAATTGGGGCAGGCATGTGCATTGCAGTTGACAGATTCCGCGCATCATGCGCGGATCCTGATCGGAAAAGACACGCGTATTTCCGGGGATATGCTGGAAAGTGCACTAGTGGCAGGCATCTGTTCTGCAGGAGCAACGGCTGAACTGTTAGGTGTAGTGCCGACGCCGGCGGTCGCGTATCTGACCAGACTGTATCATGCGGATGCAGGGATTGTGATCAGTGCATCGCATAATACAGTGGAGTATAATGGCCTGAAAGTTTTCAATGGGCAGGGATATAAGCTGGCTGATGAGATCGAGGAAAAAATAGAAGAAAGAATTCTCTCTGCACAGCCGCAGGAATTGCCCAGTGGCATACAGTTAGGGCGCAGAGTGGAGCGCGCCGAAGCAGCTGAGGATTACGGAAATTTTCTTCGGCAAAGCGCAGATTGTTCGCTGAAGGGCCTGCATATTGTATTGGATACAGCGAATGGAGCTTCCTATAAAATTGCGCCGCAGGTATTTTCTGCATTGGGGGCGAAAGTAGATTGCATTGGCAATGCTCCCGATGGAACCAATATCAATGATGCTTGTGGCTCCACGCATCCGGAAAAGCTGCAGGAAGCGGTTAAACAGTTGGGTGCAGATTTGGGATTGGCATTTGATGGAGATGCCGATCGCTTGATTGCGGTAGATGAACAGGGGCGCCTGGTAGATGGGGATCGCGTCATGGCCGTTTGCGCATTGGATATGAAGGCTCGGGGAAAGCTGGCAAAAGATACGGTTGTCGGGACGGTGATGAGCAACCTGGGGCTTCAGTTATATCTGCAAAAGCATGGAATTCATTTGGTGAAGACGGCTGTGGGGGATCGCTATGTTTTGGAAGAGATGTTGGCTTCCGGCTATAATTTTGGTGGAGAACAGTCCGGGCATGTGATTATTCTGGATAAAAATACGACGGGAGACGCTATGTTGACAGCACTACAGCTGTTAAGCGTAGTCGTGCGCTGCGGGAAAAAACTGGGTGAACTGGCTTATGATATTGAAATTCTTCCGCAGGTATTGATTAATGCCCGAGTGCGTGAAGAAAACAAATATGCTTATCAGGAAAATGAACAGATCCGGCAGGAGATTGCCAAGGTAGAGGAAGCGATGGCCGGCCGGGGTCGGGTGCTCATTCGTCCTTCGGGAACAGAACCATTGGTCAGAGTAATGATCGAGGGGGAAGATATTGAATTTATTCGGGCGCACGCAGAAAAAGTAGCACAGCTTATAGAACAGACGCTTTAATTCAGGAGAGGAAAGAGTATGTGTGGAATTGTTGGATATGTAGGAAAACGGGATGTACTGCCGGTATTGCTGGGCGGACTGCAAAAACTGGAATACAGAGGGTATGACAGTGCAGGCGTTGCCTATATTCAGAATGGCGGCATGCATATTGTAAAAGCAAAAGGCCGGCTGGTTAATTTAAGAGAAAAGTTAGGTGATGCCATGGCGGAGGACACCATTGGCATTGGCCATACCCGCTGGGCGACACATGGAGAACCTTCGGATATAAACGCGCATCCCCATACCAATACGGCGGGGGATCTGGCGGTTGTACATAACGGTATTATCGAAAATTTCGCGAAATTAAAGGCATGGCTGCAGAGCAAAGGCATCCACTTCATATCTGAGACAGATACCGAAGTAGTGGCGCATTTGGTTAACTATTTTTATGAAGGCGATTTGAAGACGGCTGTGATGCGGGCAGTAAAAATGCTGGAAGGCTCCTATGCGTTGGGAGTAATGAGCGTTAGAGAACCCCACCGCATTGTGGCAGCAAGAAAGGACAGTCCGTTGGTAATCGGCCTGGGCAAAGGGGAGAATCTGATTGCATCGGATTTCCCGGCATTGCTGGAATATACCAAAGACGTTTACCTGTTGGATGATGGTGAGATTGCAGTCATTTCGGCGGACGAAGTGGAAATTTACGATACTTACGGCAATCGGGTAGAGAAAAAGCATTTTACAGTTGATTGGGATGTTGCCCAGGCGGAAAAAGGCGGCTGGGAACATTTTATGATTAAAGAGATTCATGAACAGCCAAGAGCGATGCATGATACCCTGATGGCGCGCATGCGGGAGGGGAGAATTGATCTTTCGGAAATCAATATTAGCGAACAACTGATTCAAAGTATACGGGGAATTCATATAGTAGCCTGCGGCAGTGCTTATCATGCGGGTATTTTAGGTAAATATGTGATTGAGAATATAGCTCGTATTCCGGTCAATGTGGATGTGGCTTCGGAATTCCGTTATCGTATGCCCTCACCGCTGCTTTCCAAAGATGATCTCTTTATTGTTATCAGCCAGTCGGGTGAGACGGCAGATACCATTGCGGCTTTGCGGGAGGCACAGAGTAAAGGCGCAAAAGTGATTGCGATCACGAATGTAAAGGGCAGCACTATTTCACGGGAAGCAGATTTTACAATGCATACGCAGGCAGGTATGGAAATTGCGGTAGCGACTTCCAAAGGGTATCTGACGCAGGTATTGTGCTTGTATATGATTGCGGCAGAGATAGGCCGCATGCGGGGAAGTCTGAATGAAACGCAGTATGCTGAATTCGTGGAAAATCTCAAAAAATTGCCGGACCTGTTGGAAGAAGTGCTGAAGAATAAGGAAGCGGTGCAGCAGTTGGCAGCACAGCGTTTTATGGATGTCAATGAATTTTTTATCGGGCGTGGCGCAGATTATGCACTGATGATGGAAGGATCCCTGAAGCTGAAAGAACTTTCTTATATCCATTCTGAGACTTATGCGGCCGGTGAACTGAAACATGGCCCGATTGCTTTGATTGAACAAAACACATTGGTGATGGCGCTGGCCACACAGAGCGGTCTTCTGGAAAAATTGATGAGCAATATTAAAGAGGTAAAGGCTCGTGGTGCATTTGTAGTAGCTATGACGCAGCAGCGCAATGCGGCGCTTTTGGAAAAAGAAGCTGATCTTGTGCTGGCGTTGCCGGATATTGATGATCTGTTTGCTCCGATTCTGGCTGCGGTGCCTTATCAGCTATATGGCTATTATACCGCTGTTTATAAGGGCTGCGATGTGGATAAACCGCGTAACCTGGCAAAGTCGGTAACCGTCGAGTAAGAAAAAATATCGGGAACGATAGAAATTTACAGCTTTAAATTGTTAAGCCGGTAAATAGGCGGCATTAACTAAAAGTGAAAAACAATCATAAAAGAACAGGTGTTTTCTTAGAAGAAAACACCTGTTCTTTTTAAGATACAGATTCAGCTTTCTGATCGGCGCCGATGTTGCAAAAGATTGACTATAGATAAGCCGCAAGCTGCTAGAATGCCGCAAACCAGCAAAATAACCCAGGAAAGACGGTAACTGCCTGTGTGGTCAAATACAGAGCCCATAAATGGGGAAGAAATTGCGCCTGCCAGCGCAGTGTCCATGGAAAAAACTCCCAAAATGGCAGAGAAATCCAGATTGCCAAACAATTTGCTGACATAAATGCTGATGGCAATACTATAGCCTGCGCAGATGACCCCTAACAGCAGCGCGTGCAGCCAGGCGGCAATAGGGCTTCGAATTATCAAAGCCAAAGCAGGCGTGGCAATACAACATATGCCCAGGAAAATACCGCCGGCAGCAATACCTGCTTTATCGATAAAAGCGCCGATAGCAATTTTATTACAGGCGACAGATATCTGGAAAAAAGAATGAATTGCTGTTGCCAGTGCAATGGAATATCCGTTATCGGTGAGAAATGCATTTAAATGGCTGGAAGGGCCGCCGCAGCAGAGCGAAAAAAAGAAGAACGCGATGAGCAGAATCCAGAAAAGAGAAGTGCGCCGCGCTTGGGAAAGCAGCATTCCGGAATGCTGAATAGTGGGGGCGTCCGTTTGTATTACGGCAGTTGCCGAGCGGCGATAAGGCTGCAACCCCATATCCTGCGGTTTTTCACGGATGAATAATAAGATAATGGGAATTAAAAGCAAAAGGCCCAGAAGACCGGAAGCGGCATAAGCCCATTGCCAACCGATGCGTTCGATCAGGTTTCCCAGCACGACGATGGCCAAAGCGCCTCCAATATTGCTGCCGCAATAAGCAATGCCGGTAGCCAGGCCTTTATTATCGTCAAACCAGTAGTTAATTAATGTACCGATCAGAAAAAAACTGACTCCGTTGGTAAAAATACCATACAGTACAGCCAAAACATAAAAATGCCATATCTGTGTACAAAAAGCAAATGCAAAGGTAATCAGGCTAAGCGCACATCCGCAAACGAGCATGGTCTTTTTAACGCCGTATTTCGGGATAAGACGGGTGAAAAACGGTAGACAGAAGACTCCTACCAGGGTGAGGATTGTACGGTGCAGAGAAAAATCTCCGCGAGCAAATCCCAAAGAATCGCAAACCGGCTTAATAAATACACCGGCGGCATTGCTGAGTACTCCCATACCGATGGCCAATACCAGGGAACAGGCAATAACGTTAACCCAGCCATAAAAGATTTTTTTAGATTGCATAAGTGCTCCTGTTTTTAAAACCGAATGAATTACTTGGCAAATTATATACTATAGTGTAACACAGAAAAAATTGCTTGTCATAAAAAGCTGCACATAAAAAATGAGAACATGAAAAAAGCCCAAAGTTTACTTTGCGTTTTTTCCATGTTGCAATGGTTCTTAGCTCTGTTTATTTTTGATTGCGCCAACGGTATACAACGCAGGCAGTACCAAGCCCAACGACAAAGAGAAGAAGGAAAAAGATCCGCCTCCGATGACTGAGAGAATTTCACCAAGCACACAGAGTGCTGCAACGATAATACCCCAAGTTATGCAGCTTTGCGCTTTTTCCGGATTTTTGCAATTCTTTATGCCAATAATGCCTGCGACCAATTGGGCAACAGAGCTGGCCAACAATAATACGATACTGGAAATATACAGCATTGCATTGCCAAGGACAAGTGCGATCATGGCAGCAACTCCGCTAAGGGCGATAATCGTGAGAAGTATGGAGATAGAACCTCCAATCATCATTAAAATGCCTGTTACATTAAGAAAAGAGGCACAAGGTGCCTCTTTTCTTAATGCTTCTTCTTTTCTATATCAGCTATTTACTCTGTGACGGTAATGCTGGCAATAATAGCCTGCACATCAACATCTTCCAAAGCGATTTCCAGTTTGTCGCTGGACTTTTCCAAAATGTCAACCTGGATAGCGATATCCCCATCGATCGTTTCCAGAATCGTATAAGGGTAATCCAGGCTGGTGCAGGTATAACCTTCCCAAGTGTAGTTGCCCAAAGTGAAGGATTCTATATCCTCTACATTGTCATACCAATCTTTAGATGAGTAGAAAGAGGCTTCGGGGCCATAGTAGGTAATCATAACATACGGCTTGGAGAGGAGATCCCATTCATCATCGCCGTCTTTGCAGATCTGCATAGAGTTAGGATTGTTATCTCCTTCATATTCGTCAAACAAATCCGAGACAGGGAATGCTTTCCATCCCTTGGGAGCGAGTGCGCTGATGTTTCCGGCATCAAACGTTTCGCCCTTGACCTCGGAGGGATCCTCGGGGGTGCCGCCGCCGCAAGCGGTAAGAGCCAGCAGCATAGCCAAAGCCAGAATCAGCAGGAAACTTTTTTGGATATTTTTCTTACGCATGTTGTCTTCCTTTCTTTACTAAATGTAAACGAACTTCAAAGTTAGTATAGCAAAAAACGTCGTAAAAAGATAGTACCCCAAGGGTACTTTGTCGTTTGAAAGGAATAAAAGGGCAGGGTATCGGAAAGATCCCCTGCCAGAATGCAGTATTTCTCGGCGGGAATTACCGCCTGCCCGTTTTCCCAGGCCGATTATTGGAGCAGCGTAAGCAAATCTTCCAGACGTTGGCTGCGGCGAAGCAAATCAATATAGATTAACAATTCGTCTCGAGTATCCACGCCGAGTTTGCGATAGATATTCTTATTGTGTTTGCGTACGGTGTTGATGCTAATATAAGCCAGAGAGGGAATCTCTGAAATCTCATGCCCGCGGATATAATATTGCAGGATATTCCGCTCCGCAGGGGTTAATGAGGATGCACTTTCAATAAAATCATCCAACATCAATTGAAGGTCGGAAGCAAATGCATCCGGGATAGTATTTGTAGTGTGGGCAATTTCCGTGAACGCAGCGATCACAGGCTGAAAGGGCTTTTCCAGATACGGTTGATCGATGATGCGCAGAATCTCTTCGGCCGAAAAGTTTTCTGCAGAGATATCGACCGTAAAAATCTGCATCGGGAAGGAAGTATCATGCCCGCGATAGATCCAGTTTTCGGAAAAACATTGATAAGCAGACTGTGAAAGGTTGGGAATATAAGAACACAATACTGCAAAATGCCCGTGTTCACAGTTATAAAGCATAGCCTTTTTAGAAACCTTGCCGAGCAATTCGGCAATTTTGGCCAAAAAAGCATTGGCATATCCGGTATCCAAAGAAGCGATTTCCCAATAGTATGGGCTGGAGAGCTTCACAATTAGGAGGGAGAGCGGAATATCGCTTTCCTTGGCCAAAGGAATATCGTGCAAAAAAGCGGTTCGGTTATAGGTATTGGTAGCGGGGTTGTAAATACGGTCGAAATCCTCCACCGTAGTCAGGAAACCGAATATGCCGATGGATTGGAAAAAGAGCTCCAAAAGTTGGTGCGGCATAAAAAATTGCTGTATACCAATGGGCAGGATGCTGAATATGAGCAATAGAAACGCCATATTTCGCTGGGATTTCAGCAACAGATGGCGAAAACGCACGGCCAGATATACGCAAAGCAGCATATAGAAATAACCCGTTGCATAAAGGACATAAATCATGAAACCATGAGAATATATACGAGCTGCATCGTAATAGAAAACCCATCGGAAAAAAGGATTTAAAAGCAAAGGCAGGGCAGCTCCTAAAGTTTGCGGCAAAAAAAAGAGAGCGGTCAGCCAGGGAGTGAAACGTGGGCGCAACACTAATAGAGATACCATGTACCAGGCAAACAAGGCAGCCGTACTGGTATGCGCAAATAAAAAGATATAGTTGAGTATGTCGCGATATAAATAGCTGTAATGATAGACGTAAGAGTTGGCCACCGAACTCCAAATGTCAAAAACGGCGGAAATGAGCGCTATAATGATCACATACATTAAAAGACGGTTGGATTCCCGCTGCAATCCCTTTCGGGAAATGGTAATAAATAAAGAAAATGCAGAAATAATCAATGCACATATATCAAAACTGACATTATATATCATAAGGGTATCTCCCTGAAGCGCATCATGAAAAATCGTGTATCAATATATTAACAGATTGTTTACCTGTTTTCAAAATATTTTCGCGAAAATCGGTGAGGGGGGGAGAATCGGATAGCAAAAAAATATTGCAATCCATTTTCATGAATTGCAATATGAAGTAAAGAGATATCTTGTTGGCGGAGTGGGCGGGATTCGAACCCGCGTGCCGCTCATCACGGCAACACGATTTCCAGTCGTGCTCGTTATGACCTCTTCGATACCACTCCAGCTCAATGTCACTGCCTTATTATTATAATGACTGGAGGAAGAGGTGTCAAGTCCCTTTTTCCACAATTGGGAAAGAGCATTTTTCGCTTTTTACCGGCTGATTAATATGAGTTTCTGACCTTTTACAATTGTATCTTCCGGCGTCGCGTTGCGAATGGTGTCAGGGGCGACTCGGAATTTTTTTGCGACATCCCAAAGCGTTTCTTTGCCATCGGCATAATAAATGATAATGCCGCATTGCTTGGGAGAGGCCATCTCTGAAAACGTGGCAGAACAAACGGCCTGTGCCTGCTGTGTTTCTACTTCCCAGATACACAGATCCAGGCAACATTTGATTTCGAGTTCTCGACCGGAACCTTCGCAGAGGGCATATTCGCCAAAGCAGCGGATAAGCAGCTCACTATCCGGTAATTTCTTCTCGTAGGAGACTTCTGTTTCAAAAGGAATTTGCAGCTTCAAGCTGCGGATACCTGCCTGCGAAGTGGTATAACAGAGCAAAAGCGTCATAATGCCATCCATGGAAAGTATGCCGCTTTCCTCTTTGGAAGAAAGAATCGTCGGGTAAGCGCTGGAAAAGAGGATGCGGGAGACTTCCGGTGCGGCCGAGGGAATCTCGGCGCTGAGCCGAAGGATTTTTTTCATACATTCGCCTTCGGAAATATTACAGGTACCGATAGAAGTATAATCCAACTGAACATCTCTTTTCTCATCATATAAATCTTCTATGATGCGGATGGTCTCGTGCCGTCTGCCTATCAGGCAAAGGCCGATAGCGGCGGAAATATTGAGGATATCCATATCTTCGGCATCGGGCTCGGTTGCCAACGTTTCCAGATTGGCAATGCAAAATACCTTGGAACCTGTGCGTAAGGCATCATCGCGTATGACTTCACCAAAGGGAAGCGTTTCTTCAAAATATTGCAGGGGCGCATTTTTATCGGTACTTTCATAAATGATAAATACTTTGAGATCCCCCTCTACTGCTGCTCGACCATCTTCTGCCACCGCCTTCCGCAACATAGCATATCCACGCTCGGAAAGGACACGCTTGACGGCCGGCATACTTTGCGGAACACGTACTTGAGCACTGACATAGGATTTGCTGGCATTCATGCATCCGATTTGGGAAAAAGGAAGATCTCGTTCCCGGGTTTGCATATATTTTTCGCGCGATTGACCATCCAGAATCTGATATATTTGATTTCCGGCAGCATAAAGATCTGCTTCTACAATACCCTTGATGGAGAGGTTACGGCCATCTGCCTGATGATAAGAGATATCGCGCAGCTCACTCCAAGCCAACAATTTGGCATCGGGTAAAGCATCTGTAAAATCCAAAGTTTGAGTAAAAGGACTTTCCGCATCAAAGCCCGAAAATTCTCCCTCAGTATTGAGATACAACACCTTGAAATAAGCAATGCCCCGAAGAAGGATTTTCCCCTCTTCGATGCGCGATTCTGTGATTTCGCTGGTGCCTGAAACCTCCAGGATTGTTTCGATTGGTTCTAACTCTCCCGGAATTCCCAAAATCCCTTCGACTAAAATTTGAGAGCCGGCGATCCATCTGCTGTTTTCAGCAGTAATTGTTTTGACGTTTAAATTCATATTTACCTCCGCATTTTGCTCTGCATTCTTCGGCTTACTTATATGTATCGCGCGGACGGCAAAAAAATACCTCCCTTTTGCGGGAACGTGTTTATTCATAATTTATTTACACCGGGAAAATATGGCCTTTGATATAATTTTCTTATAGAAATTTATTTAGGGAAGTGTATCCGATATGCTGACTGTGAAAAATATTTCAAAACATTATGGAGATACTGCCGCGCTGAGCGGCATTTCTTTTCATATTGCCCCGGGGGAAACTACGGGAATTTTTGGTAAGTCTGCCTCCGGAAAAACGACTCTATTAGATATTATTTCAGGGTATATGTTGCGCTATACAGGCCATGTGGAACTATGCGGTGTCGATCTGCATAAGCAGCCCTCTCTGTATCGCCGTCAGATCGCCTATATTCCGACGGGCGGCGGGTTATATCCGGAAATGACCGTGGAGGAATATGCGCTGTTTGTTGGTGGCCTCAATCATCGGCAAAATGGAAAATGTAAAAAAAAGGTGGCAGAGGCTATGCGCTTTGCAGGGATCGAAAGCCTGGCAGCTTATCCCATACAATCGCTGAATACGCTGGATCGGGCCAAGGTTGCAGTTGCGGCGGCTCTGGCGACGGAACCCAAGCTGCTGCTGATAGATCAACCGTTCTATGGATTGCGTATGGATGAAATCGCAGTGTATCAGAACTTTTTAAAGGCTGTGGCACAGCGGCTGACGTTGATAGTGGCCTCCGATTCCATTTCCGGTTTTTCGGAGATATGTAAGCGCACGATTATTCTCAATAAGGGTAAGATGGCGTCAACTGCCGGTGAAAATTTTTTTGCCATGAAAAATACAGGGGCCCGGCTGCGGCTGAGAATTGCCTGCGCGCCTTCGCAGGTGAAAGCCGCATTTCAATTTATTCCGGGAATACTGAATCTGGATTTTCAATGCGCACCGGAAAAAGGTGTTTGGGATGTCTTGATTAATGCGGAGGAGGGGATAGATATCCGCAGACAGATATGGTTTGCGGCAGCGACTTTCAAAGTGCCCGTGTTGGAAATGCGCTATCTGAATATTTCTCCGGAAGATATTTTTTTGCAGCTGACCGGCCAGAATCAGGGGGAGGGCAGATAGGCGCATGAAGGCAATCATCCATAAAGAGATACGGAGCTATTTTCATAACATTCTGTTATATATGATTGGCACAGGATTGACGCTCTATTCGGGAATTCGATTCAGCGGAATTCTTTTTTCCGTGGAAATTTCTTCGATTCAGTCCATATTTGCAGAAGTGGCGTTTACGCTGCTCTTATTTATCCCGCTGCTTACGATGGATAGTTTTGCGGCAGAGAAATATAATGGGACGGATCGGTTGCTCTTTTCTTCGGCAATCAGCATGTACAATGTAGTATGTGCAAAATATGTGGCAGCTTTTCTGACTTTTGCAGTATTTTCTGGAGTAACGCTGTTGCTGCCTATGGGTATGTTGCTGCTTTCGGGCATCTATTGGACAGAAGTATTGCTTTTGTATGGCGGCGTGTTGCTGCTGGGCAGCGCGGTCTGTGCATTTGGCATATGGATTTCTTCTATGTCTTCCCATGGATTTCGAGCGCTGTTGGTGACGGTGACAGGATTATTTGCCTGGTGGATGCTGGATGCCTTACTGCCCCATATGGGAAATATCTGGATCCGTGAATTAATTTCTTTTATTTCGTTGTTCAGCCGTTTTGAAGCTTTCCAGAAGGGATTGCTCAGCTATTCGGCTGTGCTTTATTTGGTTTCGGCGACAATTCTCTTTCAATTGCTGGCTATGCAGGTTTTGCGAATATGGAGGCAGAGAAGAGCATGAAATGGTGGACAAACTGGAAGGAGCGAATTCATGGCAGACAGGGGATTGGCTTTAATATTATATTTGGAGTGTCGCTGTTTTTACTGATTGTTGCCAACCTGTTGTTCCCGGCAATAGAACGCAGCTATGCTCTGAAAACGGATTTGACAAAGAATCATATTTACACGCTGTCTGACAGTACCAAAAAGATTTTACAGGAATTGGAAGAAGATATTTATATTTACGCAGTATATTCCCCGGGAAATGAAGATATCCGCGTGCAGTCTTTATTGGAAAAATATGGGGCGGCATCGCCGTATATTCACGTCACTTCCATATCTACGGAAGTGCTGCAGTCTGCAGAGATGAAGGCACAACCTGCAATGAGTGAAGGCGTTGTCTTTTTTAACGCAGATCACTCGTTTTCCCACACATTTGCGTATGAAAATTTTTATATGACGGATGCGGAAGGGAATCAGACGGGATGGAAGGCGGAAGCAAAAATCACTGCTGCAATACAGGGCATTGTGCGGGGCGCATTTTGCAATGTGCGTCTGCTGACCGGCCATGGGGAAACAACCGAAAAGGATCTGAACAGTTTTTTGCAGATGTTGGATATTGGAAATTTTCAGGTAAGCAGTTATGACCCTTCTGCAGATACGCAACCACTTGATGCCAAGACAGATATTTTGGTAATTGTCTCACCCAAAGCAGACCTGGAACACAATGAATATGAGACAATTTCGAAATTCATGGAGGAAGGCGGGCGTACATTGCTGTTGCTGGATCGGGCCAGTTTTAATACAAAACAGGGCACTTTACAGATTTATACTACAGAGCTGCCGTCCTTTTCAAAGCTGATGGCTGATTACAACATACAGGTGAATGACGATTTGATTTTTTCCAGAAGTGTAGAGGCCATGAATCTGCGGCGCACTTCTTTTCGGGCAACTCCTCTGATGCATTCAGTGACAGAACAACTGATAAAGAATGATCAGGGAGTGGTCGTCAACGAAGCGGCGAGCCTGCGTTTCCTGAATGGCGGGGAAGTGAAAATTTCTGCACTATTGGCAGCGGACGCGCGTTGTTTTGCGAAAACACTGGAGAATGGCGTGGAAAATTTTACCTATCAAAGTAAGGATATGCAAGGGACGTTTATTGTCGCTGCATTGGCAGAAAAAGATGCCTCATGTTTGGCTGTGATCACAGATTCTCTGTGTATCGGCGATGAATCCCTTTCAATCCCCGGAAATCGATTATTTTTTGAGAGCCTGATCAATACCATCTCGCCTATGGAACCGCTGATTTCCGTAGAAAGCAAAGAACTGTGCATCCCCGGAATACCGAGGTCCGGTGGTGCGGCACAAATGCTGATCATGATCGGAGGACTTTTGGTGCTGCCGTTTGTGGTGCTTTATGTAGGTATGCGTATGAAATCGGGAAAATGGAGAAAATAGATGATTGAGCCCCTTTTATGAAAAAAAGGGGCATTATTATAAAAAATAATTTTTTTATGGCTTTTTGTATTTGTATTTTTTTAAATAATGCTATGCTATAATGCCCTTGAAGCCGAAAAACGGCGGATGCTGCAGCAAAAACGGAAAACATAGATTTTAGGAGAAGAGAATATGGAAAAACAGATCAGATTGTTGGTAGTGGATGATAATCAGGCTTTGGCTTCTGAGATCAGTGCATTTATGAATGCACAGCAGGAAGTACAGGTGGTAGGGACTGCAGAAAACGCAAAGGAAGCATTGGAAATGGTGAAGCTGCTGAATCCCAACGCTATCATTGCAGATTTGATCATGCCACAGACGGATGGATTCTTTTTGCTGGAGAGGCTGGCGACCGGAGAATATGGCGAAATGCCGAAGGTGATTATGCTTTCGGCAGTCAGCAGCGAAACACTATATGCGCGGGCTATTTCTCTTGGTGCTACTTATTATATGAATAAGCCTTTTGTGATAGAAACATTATATCAGCGGCTGCTGGATTTCTTTGATTTGCGTCCGTTGAATATTCAGAAAAAGCCGACTCTGGTTAAAAGTAAATCACTGGATGAACGGATTACCAGTATTTTCCTTTCTATTGGGATCCCGGCCCATATCAAAGGTTATCAGTTTTTGAAGGAAGCCATTAAAATTGTAATTAAAGAGCCGGAGATGATTAACGGAATTACCAAACAGCTCTATCCGGCCATTGCACAGAATTTTGAAACATCGCCGAGCAAAGTTGAGCGTGCGATCCGCCATGCCATTGAGGTCGCTTGGAATCGTGGCCGTATTGAAAATCTGAATACTATTTTTGGTTATCATATTTACACAAAAAATGATAAACCCACCAATGGGGAATTTATTGCACTCATTGCGGATCGTTTGACGCTTGAAGTGCCTGCCTGATTGCATATTCATTTTTTTCGTCAGAATATTCATGAATCAGACACAGGTTATGCACAAAAGAAAGTGGGAATTGTTGATAATGTTGATAACTTTGTGGATTTATCAACAGAAATAAAGCCGTAATCATCGCTTTTTTCAACAAGGCTGTTGATAATGTGCATAACTTTTGTGCAATAATTCCCGTTTATGCACATAGTTGATATGTGTGAAATACATGAATTTATGCAAAGCAATCTCCTGCATTTTGAAAGGGTATCACGTATATTTTACTTCCTTTGAGGGCATGATAGGAATAAAAAGGAGAATTTTCTTAACATGCCCAATCAATTAGGTCGCATTAAAAGTTTGCTATCTGCCTATCAGGGATGCATGGTTCAACTGTATGCGATAGGAGAGCGAAATAAAATATTGGATACCTATGGAATTTTAGAAGGTGTCTATCCTGAAGTATTTGTTGTACAAGTGGAACAGGGTGGCTATTGCCGGAAATATTGCTATTCTTACAGTGAGATATTGACAAAACGCGTGAAAGTCACCCCAGCGCTTCCGTATGGGCGATCGATTGGATAGAAAGCGGCTTGCCGGTTGCGAAATCTTTGGCAAATAGCCAATAGCCCTGAGATCCGTCTGCGTTATTGAGGAAGTAATCGAAGCCCTTGAGCCATGGAGGCGGATTTACGGCATATTCACCGGGCACAGCTAAGAGGGTAACACGTAAAATACCCTGTTCAAAAATTTCCCCTGTTAGATAATGACTGCCATTTGCGAAATACGGATATTCCACCCGTTTCCAGACGGTATTTTCCAAAAAGCCCGGAAAAGGATTGCTGATGTTGGAAGCATCTGCTTTTCGGCAGGGAGGCTCCTCTGCTGCTGTTTTGGCAGCGGCAGAAGGAGAGGAAGGGGGCGCAGCGATTGGCGCGGCGGTAACAGACTGCGGCTGCAGGGCAGAAAGAGCGGCTGCCCAATGGAAATCCCCTATTTTTGCTTTCATAAAGGGATGTCCTTCGGATAACAGAACAACCGCTTTGAGTGATTTCAGCTGTGCCTCTGAGGTTTCTCCATGTAAATTCGGAAGCTCTAAAAAGCGGTCCTCGCTGAAGAAAAACAGTAAGCGCGGATGCTTGGGCAGATGACTGCAGTGAAGTTCATAATGCAGTGATTGACGCTGCTCCAATTCAAGAATCCCTATGTCCTGCCCTTTCAGGAGCATGGAAATTTTTTGATAGTTTTTAGGTTGCTGCATTATAAAAGAGCACCTCCTTTTTCTAACTATATGCATGCACAGTTGGGAATTATCCTGACAGGTTTTAAACTTTTTGACAGAAAAGCACAGGTTCCTTCTACGAACCTGTGCTTTTTTTGTAAATATCAATTCCAAAAAGTAAGCTGTCTGCTCGCCGGAGCAGATGTATATGTCTGCAAATATTGAAAAAGAACATTTTGATCTGTTTCCAAATCATATTTTTGACAGAGTTTATAAAATAGCTGCGTCAACTGACGATGATAAGGGCTGAATATCTCATAAGAGAGGCCATATTTTTGTTCATAAATCCTGCGCAGGCCAGGAAAATGCAAATCCAATTGACGGTAATAGTATTCCCGATTTCCCTCGCGCAGAGTAAGGCCCATGCCAAAATGGATGATCCCGTAAACACCTGCTTGTTGGCAACTCTCCAGGAGGCCCTGTATATTCTGCACCGTATCGTTAATGAATGGAAGGATTGGCGTCAGCCAGACAATCGTGGGGATCCCCCTTTGATGCAGTTCACGGAGTGCGGCAAGGCGTTCGGAAGTAGGGCAGACACCAGGCTCAATGATGCGGCAAAGGGTATCATCATAAGTGGTAAGCGTCATTTGTACCACGCATTTGGCTTTACGGTGGATCTGTTCCAACAGGTCGATATCCTGCAGAATATCTGCTGATTTGGTAAGAATCGACAGGCCAAAGCGGTAACGTGCGATCAACTCAAGTGCGCGCCGGGTATAGATGCGCGCTTCAGGCAGTGGCAAATAAGGATCGGTCATGGAACCGGTGCCGATCATACAGCGGTGCCGCTTTCTGATTAGGGCTTGCTCCAACAGTTCAAGCGCATTACTTTTGATTTCGATATCTTCAAAATCATGCTGCATTTGATAGAATTTGCTTCGGCTGTCACAATAAATGCAGCCATGAAGACAACCGCGAAACAGATTCATTCCATTTTTGGCAGAGAGAATGCTTTTCACTTCCCGATAGTGCATAAAAACTCCTTGAAAGAAAAACGGTTATCTATTATTATAACAGTTTCTATTTGCCAAATATATGGGAAGTCGCTACAATAAAGGAGAAAGGGATGAGAAATTATGAAACTGATCGCTGTTGATATTGGAAGCACTTATGCAAAATGTGCTGTATTACAATCGCATAATGGGGTAATGCTGGAAAAGCAGGTACGGCCGATGCCCGAGAAACTTCCATTGACGGAAAAAGAACGCTTTGAATTGTCGCCGGAAGAAATTTTTTTGCTGGTCAAGGCAATGATAGACGATTGCCTTGAACGGCACCGCGATATACAGGCTATTTATCTGGATACGCAGATGCATGGTTATATTCTTTCTGAAATGGATGGTACCGGAGCAGAATCCTATATCAGCTGGCAGGATACCCTTGCGGAACCGCTGTTACCTGAATTGGCTGAACGATTGGGGCAGACTGCCTTACGACACATGGGAACACGTTTTAAGGCAGGGCTGGCGGTCTGCAGTTTTTACGCACGGCATAAAAAGAAGCCGTTATTGCGCAATCAGCTTTTACATACGCTGGGTGGATATATTTACTATCGGCTTTCTGATGGCAGGGCACATATCTGTCATGAAAGTATGGCGGCATCTCTTGGATTATACGATTGTGCAGAGCATACGTGGAATAAGCAAACATTGCAAGTGATCGGCGGCCAAAAGTTGATTTTGCCTACTGTCATTTCCCATACACAGGCAGCAGGTATGTACAAAGGAATTCCGCTCTATGGAGATATCGGAGACCATCAGGCCAGTGTATACGGCCTGGAAGCAGAGGAAGCAAACAGCATTGTGCTGACGCTGGGGACGGCGGGCATTCTGTGTATGCCATCGACAAAATCGTTTTATGAAGGAATGGAAGGGCGGCCTTTTTTTCACGAAAAGTGGCTGTTGACAAAGACACGTCAACCGGGTGGGCGTACCTTGGATTTATTGATTGATTTTATACGCAATTGTGGCGAAATGAGCACAGGGCAGACTTTATCGACGCAACAGATATGGCAGACTTTGCTGGAAGATCTCCCGGAGCAGACACAAGGGTTGCAGGTAAAGCCGGATTATTTTATCGGAGCCGGTCAAGGGGAAATTCAAGGGATCGGTGTAAATAATTTTAAACCTCGCTTGTTATTTGCGGCCGCAATAGATGGGTTGGCGCAGGCATATGCGAAAACAATCGAAGCCTTCAGGAAGATTGAACCGGGATTGCAAAGGATTTTGTTGTGTGGCGGCCGGTTGGCAAAGTTGGAACGATTACAGAAGGCGCTGGAGTGCTGCACGGGTTTGCAGGTTGTTTGTTCTACAAAACAGGATGAGGCACTTTATGGATTGGCAAAGCTGGCTGCAGAACAGGAAGAGAAAATATTCGATTACAAAGAAATTAGCAGATAGAGGAGAAAATAGTGATGATACACGAGATACAACCGCATATTTATGATAACAGTTTCCATCAATATACGCCGGGGATGCAGGATATTGCATTATATTATGAAGGCAAAGAAATGCTTTTGGCAGGGGATGGGGAAGCAGGACATATTCAGTTGCC
>CAMEMG010000017.1:0-21737 GCA_945927325.1 uncultured Clostridia bacterium
CTGGCCGGCGGCAAGGCCACAGGCAAAAATGTACTGGCCCAGAATCTTGCCGCCCCACAGCTTAAAAGCAAGCCGTTCACGCATTTTTGTCAGTGGCCGTAAAGCTACTCCTTCAGGAATCGGCCCTTTAAAAGCTTCTGCATCCACCGGCAAGTCGGGTGATTCGGCCACACAGGAACAGAGCGGATCTTTTTCCAGCATATAAGGGCGCGGGTTTGCTCCCCAGCGGAAAGTGAGCGCCATACCGACTCCCACCTTCTCTTCCAGATACCTCCTCTGCTCCGGTGTCTGTAGTTTTTCGCGAATATGCTTCAAAATAATTTGATCCGCTTCCATATAGTTCAGGCAAAGCATGATATCCAACGTTTGTTGGTTGCCTTCCTCCACCCGTCTGCAGATTGCATCAGCAATCATATGGCCCACTTCTTCAAAAGCACTGGGATACAGATGCACCGTCGCATAATTCACCCGCGCTAATACTTCCAGCGCCTGTTCATACTCTTCTGCTGTGCTGACTGCTTCAAAATTATCAATTTTATACTCGATTGGCTCCTCCTGCCCTTCGAGATATTTGAATACCGTATAGTATCCCTGATCGCGCAGTGCCTGTGCCTGCTTCAGCGAATGGCACAGAAAAATGATTTTATATCCCGCATCATGAAATAAATCCGCAATATAACCCTTACCGATTTTTCCGGCGCCAATCAGCGCCACTTCTTTTTTTACAGTTTCCATCTCCTCATATCCTTTCTTTCCAGATTTTCTAACTCAAATCCTCTCTCATTTTTCATTATACGGAATCATTTTTCCTTTTACAAGCGAAAAAAAACGCAGCAGCCGGCCGGGCTGCCGCGTTTTTTAATACACCAGTTGCTCTGGATTTTTTCCGTCTAACGTTCTGTCCGCATAATATTGCGCCAAAATCAGTTCATACAATTTCTGCTCCAATGGGACCTGCAAATCCAACTGGCAATAACGTTTCACTGCCTGAGCGATCCCCTGCTCCTGCACGAAAGCCAGGATCTCCTGCGCATCCGGATCTTCCGGGTTATCAAAATCAAAGGCATAGGCAATTGCTCTGGAAAGGAAAAAAGGAATTCTCCCGCCTTCCAGACAGGCCAACGCCGGCCCTACCAGGCGATCATTCCGCCCCAGTTTTCGTTTCAGATTATTGAGCTGGCGGTTTAACGTATCCGAAGTGGTGCGCTTTGCCGCTTTGGGATCTTCTTTACGCATGCCTTTATGCAATTCTTCCTCGGTAAACCCAAAATGTGTCAGCGCGCCAAAAATCGCTTCCTGATGCCCCAGCGCTGCCCATTGCTGCACCTGAGCATCCTCATTGGCTTCTTTGACATAAGTATATCCCTTTTTCTTCGCAAAAGAGGCCGTCATCGCTCCACGCACGTTTGCAGTCCACAATTTGCAATTCAGCCGCGCCGTCATGCGATCCAACATGAGGAAAGGCACTCCTTCGGGCACCGGCCCTCGAAATGCTTCCTGATCCACCGGCAATTCCGGATAATCCGTCGCAGCGACGGCAATGGGATCCTCTGCCAGCATTTCTGCTGTAGGAGGATATCCTCCACGATATGGCAGCGTTTGAATCAAGCCGACTTTTTGCTGCATAAACTGCCTCTGCGCATCATTTTCCGCGCGCTCCAGCATATATTTGCGCACTGCCTGATCCGGGCTGATCCAATTGGCTGCTATAAACAGATCCAACGTTTCTTCGTTGCCCTCGGCCATACGTTTTCTTGCCGCGTCCCCAAGCAGATATCCAATCTCACGGAATCCGTCGGCATAAGTAGCCATACAGGCAAAATTGGCATGGGATAAGATATCCACGCATTTTTCATATTCTGTCTGCGTACAATAAGTCTCATAATTCCGAAAAACAATTTTATCATAATCCCCCTGCGCATTGGAGCGAAATAAAGTGTAGTACCCCTGCGCATTCATTGCATCGACCAGCTGCTTGGAATATTCCAGAAAAATCAGATGATACCCGGCTGCCCCAAACAAATCGGCCAAATATCCCCGCCCAAGTTTTCCGGCGCCGATCAACACTAAGTCTTTTTGGTAATTTGCCATTTTTTCTATCCCCCCTAATACATATCCGCTTTTATTTCAGCAGCTGCTGCTGATAGGCCCGACTCATCTCAAAAATTTTCTCATAGATTTCGCGAACCTGGGCACCAAATTCCCCTGCCTGGGCCTCCCGATTCTGCAAAATCTCCAATTCACGCGTGCGATCCAGGACAGCCATTCCCTGCGCCTTTTTATAAGCCGCCACCTCTGCCGAAAGCTGCATACGATCACACAACAGCTGCACTAATTGCGCATCCAGTGCGTCAATACGCCTGCGAATTTCCTGTAAGTCCACTTCTTCCTCCATTCCAAAAGGGCGGAGCAATTGCTCCGCCATATTTTTATTCGCAATAATGAATATCTACCGGGTCCTGCTTGCTGATATCCCAGTAATTTCCCAAAATCAACTGATACAGCAGATTTTCTTCTCGCACAGAAAGATCTAACTGGCAGTATTTTATAATCGCCGCTTCAATCCCTTTTTCCTTTATATATTCCTGTATTTCACAGGCTGCCCGATCCTCCGGGTTGGTAAAATAGAATCCCATTGCCGCGCCTCTGGCCAGAAAAAACGGAACTTTACCCTGATGCAGTGCCAGCAGTGCCGGCCCTACAAAACGGTCATTTCTGCCCAATTTGCGAATCGGATCTGCTCCGACGCGGTCGAGCGTATCCTTAATTGTCGTATCGACTGCTTCCGGATCAAAGCGCTGCTCTTCATGCCTTCCCAAATAGCGCTCCCGCTCTTCCGGCACCACTTTTACCTCCTGCTCCAACGCATGGTTCGCTTCACGGGAACATAACGCCGCGCATTTATGGATATATGCATCCTGAGCCGACTCATAGTTGTAAGTATAGCCCCGCTCCTTGCCAAAATAAGCATTCGCACAATGACTGACATTGCCGCCCCAGACTTTGTATTTGACCAGACCGCCCACATTGTGCGCCGCATGAAAATTAACGCCCTCCGGCATCGGCCCCTTCATCTGATCGATATCCACCGGCAGATAATCGCTATCCGCACATGCCACGGCGATAGGATCCATCGCCAGCATCTCCGCATTGGGCGTCGGCCCGTTGCCGCGCACCAGCCCATAGACAAAACCAATGTATTTTTCCAGATACGCCTTCTGTTCCGGCGTATCTAGCGCCTCCAAAGCAGCTTTTTTAAACAGTTCGTCGGCATACAGGAAGTTGATGACAAAAATCACATCCAGTGTCTCGGTATTGCCGTCGGCCATGCGCTTTTTTGCTGCATCCGCAATCATTTTTCCGATCGACTGGATCGCGCCCGGATAGACATGCACCGTAGCATAATTGGCGTGGGAAAGTACTTCCACGCATTGCGCATATTGCGTTTGCGTGCAATATGCTTCATATCCCTCAATACGGAAGTTGGTGATTTCCCCATTCCCAAACTCGCGATGCTGCATAAATACCGTGTAGTAGCCCTGTTCATTCATCTTTTGAATCAATGCGTCGGAATAATCCAGAAACGTCATTTTATAACCAGCTTTATGGAAAACATAAGCCATATAGCCGCGTCCGATTTTGCCGGCACCAATCAAAACAGCCTCTTTTTTGTACATTACCATTCTCCTTTCAGAATTTCAAATCCTCTCGTGTCCATTTTACCGCATCCCTCTGTCATTGGCAAGCGCCTATGCTGCCCCTGCAATTCCCATCCAGCCGACGCAGTGTATCAAAATAAACCGGAATGCAATGTTCATTCCGGCTTATTCTATGTCTTGTCAATTGTTTTTCATGTATCCCGTCTTTTATTTGCGGCAGAAAGTTACCTTAGCAATTCCGCTTTTTCGAAGCCCTCGCCCAAACCACAGCGCCGCCAGCACAATCAGCGGCAGGCAAATCACAGTATATTGCAGAATATCCCGCAGCGCCAATAACGTCGCTTCCAGAATTAATCGGCCCAGCTCTCCAAATCCATATTGATAAGCGCTGACATAATAGGTCTCTCCGAAAACCATGATGGGAAACATCAGCGTCACTGTACGCTTAAAGTAAAAAATACCTTCCCACAACAAACTCTCGAATACCGTTTTCTGCTCCATTCCATGCAAAAAGAGCATTACATACGTCTTTGCATACAAATCCCTCGACCGCTGATAAATATGCGCCCAACTGCACAGCAGCAGGATCACCGATCCCGCCAGCGCCGTCATCGCCGCATACAGCACCACCGCCTTGACAATCTGCTTTGTCTGATCATCCCGGCGGTCGATATAACTTTCCACCCCGTACAGACCATCGCTCAGCTTCTGCAGCTGTGTTTCCGCCGCTTCACATTGCTCCTGCGTGCAATCCTCCTGCATATACAGTTTGAATCCCTTAATCTGATTTAAAAAATCCAGCGAAGCGGCCGTTTGTTCCGAAACAATCACGGTAATGCCCGGATTGACATCCGTATCCAGAGCACCGTAACCATAATCCAGCCAGAGATCCTCCTCCACCACACGGGCAATTTCCAGCGTCTGTTCATGATAGGCAAAGACATCTGTACGCCCCGCCGCCTGTTCTGCCGGCACCGTATAGGAAAGCATGGCAAAACGTACCGTATCTCCTGCCCGGAAAAGATCGTTGAAATGCTGCTTTCCTTCTTCGATGGAATCCGCAATGGGCGGGCAGACCATAATGCAGCTGCCTTCTTTCAGCGCTTCTGCCACCTGCAATTGCGGATACTGATCCTGCAGCAGCTTCTGCAGCTGGGTATCCAGCACCCAGACGGTGTAACCGCGCTGCGTGACATTCAGCCGTTTGGGAATTACCTCTATATCTTTAATCTCCTGGCTTCCCGGTACGTTATCCACGCGCTCGATCTGCTGCGCATAGGCGCTGTATCCCTCCGGGAAGATCAGGCAGGCAATCTGCCCGCCGTATTCCTTTTTCAAGTATGCCGCGCCCGGCAGGGAAGCCAGAGCCTCTACCTGTTCCTTATCGAAATAGTTCCCCTCCCAAATGGAGAAATCTCCGTACCGATATGTGTATTTTCCCTCTTCCGTGTAGATAGAGGCTTCTATGTTGCGCTGACTTTTTTGCACATTCAGGCGATAATTTCCCTGCTTCAGTTCCGCCAAACCACACAACATCAAAACAAATACCAAAGAGGTTGCCAATCCTGCCCAAAAAGCCGGGCTGCGATTGCTGTATTTGCGCCGCTTTCCAAAAGTATAAGCAAAATTTTTCCCAACTTCCATGGCCACCAACACTTTGCCTGTATAGCGCTCACTGTAAGTTACATCCGCCAAAGGCAGAATGCTCTTTTTGGTATAAACGGCCAATACCACCATCGTCGTCAGGATTGCAATCAGCGATATGCCGAAGCTGCTAAACGGCTGCCAAGGCATACCGCTCAGCTGTTTACAAAGGGCAAAAATTCCTTCTCCCAGCAACTGGCTCAGCACAATGCTTGCGCCCAGCATCAACAGCAACCATACCGTCTCCAACCATATGACATCCCGATGGCGAGCGCCCCTGACATACAGGCGATTGGCCAATGCCTTATAAGCCTCCATCTGTGGTCGCAGGGCAAAAAAGATAGCAGCCGCCACCGCAATCACTACCGGCAGTATGAGCAGAATCCGCTGCATTATGCCGAATATTTTATTGAGCCCCCGATTTTGATAGACCTTGCGATTGATCAGATAAGATCTGCTGTTCTTATCGATCGTACTGGCCACGCCTTTAAACGCTGTCTCCGGATTTTCCTGCTTACTGAACTGGGAAACACATACCAATACATGCTGTGTCTGCGCCATCCCGGCAGCTTCCTCCGCGTACAACAGCGCAGAAGGCAGTCTATCCGAAGGCGTATCACAATCATAACCTATCCAGTCCCGCCGGTAATTTGCCGTAAATCCACATATGGTAAATGCCATATCTCCGTCCGGCAGCTGGAGCACAATGTGCTGGCCGATTTCCAATCCATTCTCCATTTTGTCCCGCCAGCTGCTTTCCAGCGCTACTTCTCCCGACCGCTCGGGCATCCGCCCTTCCAACAGTTGGATGCGAGCCAGTTCCTGCGCTTCTGCATCATAGGCGCCTAATTTGATCTTCTCGCCGGTTTCTGCAATCGGATATTCTCCGCAGGAAAAAAGAAGGCCCATTCGTTTTACAAACATATTGCCTTCCAGTAGCTTCAGCTGCTCCGGAGTTACATCGTAAAAAATACCATGAAAAAGGCCATACTGTTTGGTATCTTCTTCCAGCATGTAATCATCAATATGAATAAACAAAGCTGGCAATACCCCCATCAGGCAGAAAGCCAGGCTGAGTACCGCAATCGTAATTACCGTGCGCAGCTTACGCGCACGGAAAATTGCAAAAGCCCTGCGCAGCATATTATTTCTCCTCCCCATGTGCCTGCTGCACCGATAATTCTCCATCCCGCATCTGATAGCGTTTTTCTCCATACTGCAGCAGTGCAGCATCATTGGTTGCCGCAATCAGCGTCACTCCCTGTTTTTCACACAGCCGCAGCAACGCCTCCATCAGTTTTTCCCGTTCCGCCTCATTCAGCCGGCAGGTAATATCATCGGCAAATACAATCTTCGGGCGCTGCAGCAATGCTCTGGTAACCGCAACCCGCTGCTGCTCATATTCCGAAAGAGACTGTGGGCGCATACGCAGCATATCGCGCAGCTCCAGTTCTTCCACCAGTTCGTAAAACAAGCCCCGCTCTTTATCCCGGTTAAAGCGCAGCGGCATCAGCAGATTATCGCCCACATTGAATTCGGGGATCAGATTCTCTTCCGGAAAAATAAATGCAAAATCCGTCCGATAAAGACTAGGCAAATCCAGCTCATCGTAAACAGATGCTCCTTCATAATAGATTTTTCCATCGCTGGGCGGCTCCATCCCCGCCATCATGTGCAGCAGCGTCGACTTGCCGGCGCCATCTCGCCCATAAATCACATGGACGCCTTTTTCCAGCTCCATAACAGTAGGGCGCACAGCATGAATGACGGTGTTTCCTCGGGAAAATATCTTGCTACAGTAATCCAATTTTATCAGACACATTTTTTTATTCTCCTCTTAATTGCTCCGCACTTCGATTTTCCAAACTTTCCGGGATTTTTACACAAAAACCTATGACGAGCTCTGGCATGCCACAGCTTTTATTGCGTTTACTTCATATAATCTACATCCACCGGGTCGTAATCGCCCAGATCATAGTAGTTGGCGACAATCAATTGATACAGGAAATTTTCTTCCTGGTTATTTAAATCCAGCTGACAGTATTTCTCTACCGCTTTTTCAATGCCGTTTTCCTTAATGAACTCCTGTATCTCGCAGGCAGCTGCATCTTCCGGATTGACAAAATAAAAACCTGCTGCTGCGCCTCTGGCCAGGAAAAATGGAACCTTTCCGTGCTTCATAGCCAGCAAAGCGGGGCCGATAAAGCGGTCGTTGCGCCGCAATTTGCGGATAGGATCCGCTCCTACGCGGTTGAGCGTATCCTTATCGTTGGTATTGACTGCTTGGGGATCAAAACGCTGCGGTTTGGAATTTTTATTGCTGTCCAGCAATTCCTGCGGCGCCTGATATTCCGTGCAAATGCCAAAAGACGCTTCCCGCTTTGCAAGGGCATTATTCTTAAAGATATACGGATTCAGCGAGGATTCGTAGAGATAGGTATATCCATATAATCTGCCGTAGAAGGCCTGCCCGCAATGCGACATATTGCCTGCCCAGACTTTATAGCAGAGGCGTGCAGCAAAATTATCCTGCAAATCCATCTCTATCCCTTCCGGCGGGCACCCCTTAAATGCCTCTTTATCCACCGGCCAATGCGTATTATCCGAAGCAGAAACACATATCGGATCCACCGCCAGCATTTCCGGTGTCGGTATGCCGCCATTGCGGAAAATCAACGTCTCCACAAAGCCTACATGCTCCTCCAAGAATTGTCGCTGCGCTTCCGTTTCCATGCGTTCCAGTGCATAGCCTCTGAAAATATTGGCCGGATCCTGAAAGTTAACACAGGTGAGGATATCCAGCGGTTCGGTATTTCCCTGTTCCATGCGCAGCTTGACCGCGTCACCGATCAAATGCCCGATGGATTCGCAGGCCCCGGGATAAACATGCACCGTCACATAATTGGTCTGCGCGATTGCCTGCAGGCAGGCTTCCCGCTCGGTTTCCGTACAGTAAGCAGTATAACCGCCGATTTGGAAGTTGATGATATCCCTTTCCTGTTTACGGCTCATAAACACCGTATAGCTGCCCTGCGCGTTGAGTTTTTTGACGAGTTCTTCGGAATATTCAAGAAATGTCAGCTTGTATCCCGCTCTGTTGAAAATGTCTGCCATATAGCCGCGGCCGATTTTGCCGGCGCCAATGAGAACCAGTTCTTTTTTTGCCATGATTTCCTCCAAAATTTCAAATCTATTCTTATCTTATACTGAAATGCTGCTTTCTTCAACCTTTCTGCCATATTTTTCTTAAATTGTGCTTTCTTTTGTGCGATACACAACAAAAAAGGGGCTATACAAGCCCCTTTTTCCTTATTTTTTCAATGCAATATATTGATCTTCAATCAGTTCCATTAATTGACGTTCCTCCGGAACGGTTTCATCCAACTTTGAGAACTCCCGCAAAACTCCGGCAACTCCCTCCTGTTCCAACACTTGATGCAATTCTACGCAGGTTGGGTCCTGCGGATTTTCATAGAGCATAGCCAATGCTGCAATGGAGGAAAGGAAGAAGGGAATCTTGCCGCCCTTGAGACAGGCCAGCGCAGGCCCGATTACCCGATCTGCTTTGGAAAGCTTGCGCCGCATATCCGCCACTACGCGGGCAAACCCATCGTTGGAAGCGGGGTTTGCCCAAGTCGGCCAGGGGTTTCCGCCAAAGTCGGCCACCACTTCTTCATCGCTCAGTCCAAATTCACTGGCGACACCGTGTACCGCTTCGCGATAGGCCAGCACGTGCACACATTTTTCCACATACGGATCATTGGCCGCTTCCCGCACATAGGTATAGCCCAGATAATCGCCATACAGCGACAGCCCAAAGTGCTGCATATTGGTTCCCCAAATCTTGTAGGTAAAACGCGCAGGCAGACGATCCAACAGTTCTATGCGCACTCCTTCCGGCACTGTGCCTTTGATCGTATCCTGATCTGCCCTGAGCGGCGAACCATAACCGGCAGAAACTGCCAACGGATCTTTTGCCAGCATCTCCGGCGTCGGTGCCACGCATAATCTGCCCACCAGCGTTTCAATAATGCCCACTTTGGTTTGATAATATTCCATTGCTTCTGCTTCCAGCAAAGGCTCTATGCAATCTTTCAGCGTTTTGGTGGCCTGCAGGAAGTTGACGCACAGATAAATATCCAGCACCTCCTGCGGCTGCTCCTTCGCCCGGCGGTTGATCGCTTTCGCCAGCATACGCCCCAAATCCGCACAAGCTGCCGGATAAATAGGCAGCATTACATAGCTGGTCCGGCACATGGCTTCCACACAAGCCTCTTCCTCTGTGACTGTGCAGATCGCATCATAATTTGAAATAATCACTTCTTCAATACTCTGCTCGTCCTTGCTGCCGCGGAAAATCGTATATTTCCCCTGGCGGTTGAGCGCCTCAGTCTGTTTCGGATTATGCACCAAAAAGGTCAAATGATAGCCACCCTCCTGAAACAGCTCCGCCAGATATCCTCTGCCAATTTTGCCTGCTCCGGCTATTACAACTTCTTTTTCCCTCATAAATATTCCCCTCTCATATTTCTTATCAGCCAGATAGATATCACACCTATCTGCAAAGTGCCATATACTGATCCTCGATCAACTCCATCAACTGGCGCTCCTGCGGATCTGCCTCACTAAGGCCGGAAAATTCCCGCAGCACTCCGCGCACTCCTTCTCTTTCCAAAATCGCATGCAGTTCCACGCAGGTCGCATCCTGCGGATTTTCGTAAAGCATGGCCAATGCCGCAATCCGACTTATAAAGAAGGGTAACTTCCCGCCTTTGAGGCAAGCCAGTGCCGGCCCGATTACACGATCCTCTTTAGAAAGTTTGCGCCGCATATCCGCCACTACGCGGGCAACGCTATCGTTGGAAGCAGGGTTAGTCCAGGTCACCCAATGGTCAGCACCCAGCCGCCGCTCCAGTTCCTCATCACTCATACCGCATTCATAGCCAATTCCCCGAACCGCTTCCTGCTTGGCCATGTGGCGTACACATTGCTCTACGTAAGGGTTCGCCGTGGCTTCCCGCACATAACGATAGCCAAAGTAGCTTCCATACAGCGCCACCGCAAAATGCTGCATATTGATATTCCAGATTTTATACACAAATCGGGCAGGCAAGTGATCTCTCACATCAATCCATGGGCTTTGGGGCAACTCGCCCTTAATGGCATCCCCGTCAATGCACAACGCCTCGCCATACCCTGCCGATAGGGAAAGCGGATCCTTCTTGCGCATTTCTTCCGTAGGCTCTACCGAAAGGCGATTGACCAGCGTCTCACTGATTCCCACTTTCTGTTCAAAAAAAGAAAGGGCTTCCGGATTCAGCCAGGGCAGAATCGCCTGCCGGAGTTGTTGCGTGGCCCGCATGAAATTCACGCACAAAATCAGGTCCATTGTCTGTTCCGGATTTTTTACCGCCCTCTCATTGATCACTTCCGCCAGCATACGCCCAAAATCCGCGCAGGCTGCTGGATAAATAGGCAGCAAAACGTATGGTGCTTGCATCATCGCCTGCAGGCATTCCTGCCGCTCAGTTACTGTACAATAAGCATCATAGCCGGCAATCCTTACTTCCTCTATGCCGGTCTCTTCCCGATTCCCGCGAAAAATGATATAGGAGCCTTGGCTGCGCAGTGCCTGTGTCTGTTCCGGATTATGCACTAAAAAAGTAATGTGGTATCCACCCGTTTGAAAAACTTCCGCCAGATATCCGCGGCCGATTTTGCCGGCTCCCGCAATGACTACCCGCTTCTCTCTCATTCCAATTGCTCCATCTCGTTGAAATTCTCTGCTCTTTATTATACAACAAACAACTTTATAAAAACAGTCTGCTCCAACCAGAAACTTTTTCTGCCGTTCTTTCCGCGCACATAAAAAAACAGTATCCGAAGATACTGTTTTTCATTTTTCACTTACTCTTCCGCATTTCCGGCATCTCCATCCGGCAGTTGCGGCTCCACAGGCTGCTGCCCCAGATCCGGTTGGCACTCGGCTTCTGCCGTCTGCTGCGGTTGCTGCTGCACAGGCTGCTGAACCGGTGCCGGCTGTGTATACATACCGGGGGCAGGTGGTACGGATGCCCCTCCCACAGGCACAGGCGGCAGTTTCTTCAGCTTAGCCGCTGCTACCACGCCTGAAATCAGATAATACAGGACCCACACATGAAAGGCGATATCCAGAATATCCTCGACCATAAAGCCCAGGTAAATCCAATAAACCAACACCAGGCAATCCACCGAAAACAGCACCAGCGCTGCCGTCATCCAACCCCGATGTTTTTTGGAAAGGAAATAGCACAGAGCAAATATG
The DNA here is from genome assembly GCA_945927325.1 of uncultured Clostridia bacterium. Classification (GTDB taxonomy): domain Bacteria; phylum Bacillota; class Clostridia; order Christensenellales; family Christensenellaceae; genus QANA01. The sequence goes on from CAMEMG010000017.1 coordinate 11,608, forward strand.
CCAATGATTAGTACAGAAATTGCATAGGCAATCCAGGTATAAGTCGAGCCCCCCAGCCAGGCATCCAGATACCAGCCGTAGGTAACCGCAACCTGTGGCAAAATTGCAGAAAATAAAAAGCTGACCTGCGCCTCTGCAATCATCAGCACTACATTCGCCAGCGTCAGCAGTAGCATCGCCAACAGGTTGCCCCGAGCCCGCACATATTGCGCTTCGTATTTTGCGCGCAAATTCGATTGTTCCATAATAAAGCCTCTCTTATATATCTCAGTTCTTGTATTTTCATTATACAGATACCGGCACTGTTTGTAAATCATACAATTTTTATAGCGAGAAATATTTACATATGTTATGATACTTCTGTATTTTCTGAAAAAATCTATCTCATTTCGGAGGAATTTATTTATGGATTCACATCTGCAATATATTATGGATCAGGCCAAAGCCTTGCTGGCCATAGACAGCCCTTCCGGCTATACCGAAGAAGTTACGGAATACCTGCTGCAGGAGGCAGCCCGCCTTGGGGTTCCCGCCCAAAAGACGATCAAGGGCGGCGTATTGATGGATTTTGGGGGGCAGGATGCGCAGGATGCCGTCCTCCTGGAAGCACACGTGGATACTCTGGGGGCCATGGTTGCCGAACTCAAAGCAGACGGCCGTCTGCGCCTGACACCCATCGGCGGCCTGAATGCCAATAATGCCGAAGCGGAAAATTGCCGCATCCGCACACGCTTTTCCGGTGTTTATGAAGGTACTTTTCAATTGTGCGATGCCTCTGTGCATGTCAATGGAAAATATAGTGAAACTGCCCGCACATTTGACACCTGTGAGCTGGTACTGGATACCGATGTCCATTCTGCCTCCGATGTCCGCGCCTTGGGCATTGATGTGGGCGACCCCGTCTGCTTTGACCCACGCCCCATCCTCACCTCCGGCGGTTATATCAAGAGCCGCTTTTTAGACGACAAACTGAGCGCCGCAATCCTGTTGGGCTACGCCCATTCTCTGAAACAAAGCGGCCGCATCCCCGCCCGCCGCATTTATGCGCATTTTACCGTATTTGAAGAAGTCGGGCACGGTGGTTCCTCCTCTGTTCCCGCCGGTGTCACCGAAGCGATTTCCGTAGACATGGGCTGCGTCGGCAAAGGCCTGCAGTGCAGTGAACGGCAAGTCTCGATCTGCGCCAAAGACTCCGGCGGCCCATACCACTACGGAGTCGTTACCGCCTTGGTAAGCGCCGCTAAAAAGGCTGGCGTTGACTATGCGTTGGATATTTATCCTCACTACGGCTCGGATGTGGAAGCCACTTTGCGCGCCGGTTTCGATTTGCGCCATGGTCTGATCGGCCCCGGTGTATATGCATCGCATGGTTACGAGCGCAGCCACCTGGATGGTGTTTCCAATACCTTCCGCCTGCTGCAGGCTTATCTGGGATGAAAAAAGTAGGCAATGCCTGCTTTTTTCATCCCTAAAGCGTTCTCGGCTGTGCACTTTTCCTGCTCATAAGCAATGTGTTGTCGCTTTTCAGCAGGCTCCCCTTGCCGCTCTTTCAACAAAAACACCGGTCTCATTCCATCCTCCGAAATATATGGAGGATTTTTTCTATTGCAGACATTACGCATTTACAGACAGTCATGTTGATTTTCTGTCAAAAACAGAAAAAGAGTACCCTTGTGATACTTGTCTTTTTTCGCTTTATATCCTTATATTAATTATAGAATCTATTTTATCAGAAAGGATTTACTTATGCGTATTCAGAAAAAAAGCGTGTGCCTTCAATTTTTTACGGCAATCCTGTTGCTCGTTTTCCTATGCACCTTTTTGCCATATGCTTCCGCCGCAGATTATAAAACATTTTCCTGTGATGTTGGCAGCTATTTCAGCTATCGCTTCGCGAATAACCCGGATAATTATGCTATTTACTATTCCGTAGATGGTACCCTGCCGCCCGGCCTGCGCATTCTCAGCTCCATCGATTCCGATGGCGCCAACCTGACGCTTTGCGGCACTTGCACTGCTGCCGGGCAATATCATTTCGAGCTCTCGATCAGCGATTATGGCAACTTCAGTATCGATTTTACTGTTTCCGAGCCGGTCAGCGAACCTTCATTTCTTACCACTTCGCTGCCATGCGGTGTGGTAGGAGAAGCTTACAGCGCTTCTGTCACTGCAACCGGAGGCGGCGCCCTGGTATTGGGGCAATATTATTATGGCGAATGTCAGGAACTTCCCGCGGGGCTTACTTTCCAGGATCAAGGTAACGGAAAAGGCACCATCTCCGGCACCCCCACTAAAGCAGGTACCTACCAGGTAGTTTTCTGCGCTTCCAATAAAGCGGGAGAGGGGTATGCCACCTACACCATCGATATCTCTGAGCCATCCAAAGCTTATATAAAATTCGATACCAAAAAATCTTTACCCAATGCCACAGTGGGCGAATCGTATTCTGTCAAAATCAAAGCGTCTTCTTCCGAAGGAGATCCAAAAGTGGAATTGCTGTCCGGTGAAAGCCTCCCGTCAGGGCTCAGCTGCAAACAGAATTACGGATATGCTCTCCTCAGCGGGATTCCCGCCAAAGCCGGTTCCTATCAATTCACCATGATTGCCTATTATAGCGAATATACGGCAAAGCAAACCTTCACCATTGTCGTCAATCCTTCGGCTGAAACGGTCAGCAGCTCTGCCTCCGCTGCAACCTCTTCCCAATTGATTTCCTCGCCCCTGTCTTCCGGCATTAGCGAAACGGCTTCCGGCTCAATACCGGAAATAAGCGCTTCTTCCATTGGCAGCCCCATGGTCATAGCACCGGCTCCCCCGGTTCAAAATCCCGGCCTCAGCCCTGCTGCCATAGTATGGATCTCTGTAGGAGGTGGGCTATTGTTGGCGGGCGGTGCCGTAATCATATACTTGCTGATTAAGCGCAAGCATGCCTCCCCCAACCTCCCCGATCGAAATCAATTGGATTAATCCGTGATTCCTTTATTTTAGTTTTTCATTTTTCTTAGCAAAGAGCAAATAAAAAAAGAGCCCTGCGTAATAACGCAGGGCTCTGGTGTGCCTGGAGGGGCTCGAACCCCCGACCTCTTGATTCGTAGTCAAGCACTCTATCCAACTGAGCTACAGACACACACTCTTTATAGCAAAACTACTATATCACTTTTCAATTTGCATGTCAAATGTTTTCTTGCAAACTTTATGTTTCGCCATGATAAATCATGCCCAAGCGATCCAGGGCAGCGCAGATACGTTCAAATGTCTGTGCACCCGCACACCGAATGCGATGCAAGTGCACTCCGCCTGTCAAGTCACTCAGCAGCGCCGCTTCTTTTCCCTGTACCGCATCTATAAACTGCTGCACTTCATAATACGTGCCGATATTGAGCGGTGCAGAAATCTGACCATACAGCGGATGCGCTACCACTACATCCAGTACTTCTCCGCCATAATAAACAATGGTTTCCAGCTCCTGCTCCGTCTGTTCCGGCGTATGGATGCAGGCAAGTGTATATAATTTACCGCTTGCATCCTCATGCTCTTGCATATAGCCCCGCGGCGTGGAAAGGATATGCTCGCCTGCAGCACGCAACAGCGCAATATCCCCCACAATCACTTGTCTGCTGACGCCCAGCTCCTTCGCAAAAACAGAGGCGCTGACCGGCGCCTCGCTTTCACGGAGCATTTGCATAATATATGCTTTTCTCTTTTCCGCGCTGAGGGGATTTTTTTCCATAATGCTGTTTCCTTTATGCCTGAATGGTTCTGACGCCAAACGTCTTTTTAAGCGGCTGCCATACCAGATAGGAAATCGCAAAGTCCACCATGCTGTGAATCACCGAGCCCACGCCCACCAGCAGTATAATGGCCACGAAAAAGCCGTTGGCATATTTGGAAGGATCCGCAACATAGAAAGGCAGCACCACCAGCACCTCACAAGCAGCATGGATCAGGGAAATGATCGCTGCAAACAAAGTGCTCTTCTTAACGGAAGCGAGTATTTCCGGCTGTTTCTTTATCCAGAAAGCTCCTATTGTCGTGAAAATCACGTGCGTCAGCGCACGCAATACGACTTCAATCGGGAATCCGCCGATTAAAAATCCAAGCGTAGTTCCTAACGCGACAGAAATACCGACGGCCGGTGAAATAAACATGGCAATAAACACTGCAACATGGCTGGCCACCGTAAAGGATGCCGGAGGAATCACAATCTTGAGCGGGGAGAACATGGGAATGATGATGCCAACTGCGCAAAGCAAACCGGCCATTACCACTTTGAGAATGTTGTTATGCATTGTCTTCTGGTTCATATGATAAAAACTCCTAAAAAATATTTGACCATTTAATTTACAGGTGTCTTGACACCTCATATCGATTATATCAAAGAATTATCATTTGTAAAGTTTTTTTAAAAAACTTTCATAACTTTTTCCAGCCTGCACATACTATGGCTATCGTTTTATTTTATCGAAAAGGAGATTTTTCACATGCCAGAATTAAAAGGAAGCAGGACAGAAGCTAACCTGGCCGCTGCATTTGCGGGGGAATCCCAGGCTTCTATCAAGTATGCATATTATGCTGCTCAGGCGCGTAAAGAGGGACATATCGAAGTAAGCGATATTTTCTCCGAAACAGCTGCCAATGAGCATGCCCACGGAAAAATCTGGTTTAAACTGTTGCACGACGGCCAAGTTCCAGGGACAGAAGTTAACCTGATGGATGCAGCCCAGAGTGAGCATTATGAGCGATCGGAGATGTACGTCGGATTTGCCCGCGAAGCAGAGGAGGAAGGCTTTACGCATATTGCCGCACTGTTCCGCATGGTGGCACAGATCGAACATCGGCATGAGCTTCGTTTTCTTGGGTTCCATACCGACCTGGAAGAAGATGCGCTCTATCAAAAGGAGACAGATATTTCCTGGATCTGCATGAATTGCGGTTATGTCTGTTTCGGCAAAAATGCTCCCAAAGTCTGCCCGGTCTGCGCGCACCCACAGGGTTTTTTCCGCGAGACAAACGAGCAGACTCCGCCCACCTGGAATTGACTTGTCCTCTATTCCGCATTATAATGCTTCGTAGTATCGATTGTTATTATTTTCTACGGAGGTTGCTATGAGCGAAAATTGTAACGGCAATTGTTCTTCCTGTTCTGCCAACTGTGAGAGCAGGCAGCAGGAGAGCATGCTGGCTCCCTTAAACGAATATAGCCGCGTCGGCAAAGTCATCGGCGTTGTCAGCGGCAAGGGCGGCGTCGGCAAATCCGCGGTTACGGCTATGCTGGCTACATTAATGGCTCGCAAAGGCTATAAATGTGCCGTATTGGATGCCGACCTGACCGGTCCTTCCATTCCCAAAGTGTTCGGCGTACATGGTATCGTCACCAGTGAAGACGGTGAACATCTGCTTCCCGCCAAAACGGCCGGCGGAATCGACATTATGTCCATTAATCTGTTGCTGGAAAGCGAGGATGCTCCTGTGATCTGGCGCGGCCCGGTCATTTCAGGTGTCATCAAGCAATTCTGGAGCGATGTGATTTGGAACGATATCGATTATATGTTTGTGGATATGCCGCCGGGAACAGGCGATGTCTCGCTGACTGTCTTCCAATCATTGCCGCTGGATGGTGTTGTGATGGTCACCACCCCTCAAAGCCTGGTAGGTATGATTGTCAAGAAATCTCTGAATATGGCGCGCATGATGAACATTCCTGTGCTTGGCTTGGTGGAGAATATGAGCTATATCACCTGCCCGGACTGCGGCAAACGCATTGATCTATTCGGAAAGCAGTCTTTGGAAAGCGAAGCGGCAGAGCTGGGCGTTCCGGTGCTTGGCCGATTGCCATTGGATCCCGCACTGCCTGCACTGGCTGATGCCGGCCGCATGGAAGCTTTTCAGGGAGATTGGCTGGATGCCGCTGCCGAAGTTATCGAAAAGCTTTGAAAAAAAAGCCCTTGCAAGGGCTTTTTTTTCGTGTTATAATGCTATTTGCATCCTTGCGCCCCGGTGGGGCGCCTGAAAAGTCCATGAGGAGGTGAAAACATGAATAGCTACGAACTGTTGTACATCGTAAAGGCAGATATGGAAGATGAGGCCAGAACCGCCCTGATTTCCAGATTCTCCGACTTGATTGTTGCAGACGGCGGCGAAATCGTTGAGACGGACGAATGGGGCAAGAGAAAATTTGCTTATCCCATCAACTACGTCAACGAAGGTTACTATGTGCTGGTGAATTTCAAAGCGCAGCCCTCGCTGATCGCGGAGCTGGAAAGAAATTTCCGCATCACAGAAGATACCATTCGCTTCATGATCGTCAAGAAAGACTGAGTTAAAGAAAAGAGGTCGCTATGAATAAGGCTTTTATCGTAGGAAGACTTACCCGGCCGCCGGAAGCGCGGACAACGCCCAATGGCGTCAGCGTCACCACCTTTACCGTGGCTGTGACGCGCCGTATGAATCGGGAAGAGGCTGATTTTTTGAATATTGTCACCTGGAGAGGTTTGGCAGATAACTGTGCCAAATACCTGGTACAGGGGCAGCAGGTAGCTGTCGTCGGAGAAATTCGCACCCGCAGCTATGAGGCCAAAGATGGCTCCCGCCGTTATATCACCGAGATTCAGGCCGATGACGTGGAATTCCTGGCCAAACCCGGCGTAGGCGGAAGTTCTCAGGGATATTCCAATGCCGGCAGTTATAGCGCGCCCGCAGCTCAGGCTCAGAGAGCGCCCGCCAGCAAGGAAGAGGACTTATTCGCTTCTGAAATGGGGGATATCCTGGTAGACGACGAAGAGTTACCGTTCTAATATTTTGTTCAATCAATAAAGGAGAAAAGCTATGGAAGAAAGAGCGCAGAGACGTCCGAGAGTGAGACGGATCAGAAGAAAATTTTGCGCATTTTGTGCCGAAAAGGCAACCGGCATCGATTATAAAGATGTAGCAAAGCTCAGAAAGTTTATCTCTGAAAGCGGCAAGATTGCTCCCAGAAGAGCAACCGGCGTTTGCGCAAAGCATCAGAGAGAACTGGCTGTGGCTATCAAGAGAGCAAGAGTTATGGCTCTGCTCCCCTATATCGCCGAATAAATGCATTTTCGAAAGAGTGGCTGTATGCCGCTCTTTTTTTATTTTTATTCGCTTGTTTCCCTCTTTTCTTCTGTTTTGATTCATAGTATAATCAGAAAGAGATTTGATTTTTCATTTTTTATATACAATTTGTTTTTCAGAAAGGATTTACATTATGAACAACGAAAAGCGCCTTGTACAAATTGGCGCCGGCAAGATCGGCCGAGGTTATATTGCCGATCTTTTTAACGAAGCCGGTTATCGCCTCACCTTCCTTGATTACTCTCCGGAGTTAATCAAATCCATGAATGCCCAAGGGTATTATACGATCTTTAAGCATCATGCCGACGGCACTTATTCCAAAGTAGTGATTCGCGATTATCAGGCTTATTGCACCCAGACACAAAATGATCAATGTGTATCTGCTATCGCGCAGGCCTCCTATGTTTCCATCAATATTTTCCCGGGTGCTGTAGATTCCATCTCCAAAATGCTGGCTGAAGCTATCGAATTACGCCTGCGCAACGGCAACGAAGCGCCGCTCGACTGTTTGATTGGCGTCAACTTCCTGTTCGCCTCCAAATTATTCCGCGAAGCAATCGAAAAGTACCTGACTACCGAGGCCGGTCAATCCTTCCTTGCAGAGAAGGTAGCTCTCATCGAATGTCTGGTACATCGCAATGGCGCATTCCCCACCGAAGAAATGTTGGTCGAAGATCCGCTTGCCTGCAACTCCGGTGACACCCCCTATATGACAGTAGATAACATTTTTAAAAACGGTCTGCCCGCAGGCGTCAACCTCCACCCGCAGGAGAATGTCCCCGCATGGATGATTCATAAAATCTGGGTAGCGAATATGTCGCACAGCCTTTCCGGATATTTCGGCAAAAAGGCAGGCTACACTTATATCGGCGAGTGCCATGACGATCCCTATATCATGCGCTGCGTGATTTTGGCCAAGCGGGAAGCGGTTTTTGCCATGCACGAGGCCTATGGTATGAGTTATGAAGAGATGGAGGCGCATGATCCGGTCGAAAAACAGAAGGAACATTATCTCGATCACGTAGCCAACTCTGTTGATAAAGATACCATTGACCGTGTCTGCGGCGACCTCATCCGCAAGCTGGCCAAGGGAGATCGCTTGATCGGTCCTGCGCTGGCCTGCATGCAGCATGGCCGCATCCCTTATTTCCTGGCCCGTGGTGCTGCCATGGCCCTTTATTTCAATAATCCGGAAGATAAAACTTCTGTGGAAGTACAGCAGTTCATCCGTGAGAACGGAGTAGAACAGGCCATTGCCAAATATTGTGGTCTGTGCGAGGACGACGCTGCCGAAAAAGCTCTGGCTCAGTTGATCACCGGCATTTATTACGAACTGGGGGATCAATATCCCTTTGATATTCAATATTAAACCATATAAAAAGCACTGCACTCCGCAGTGCTTTTTATATCGGTACCTTTTTCGAAAAAAATACGGCAATCACTTGACCTCAAGTTGACTTCAAGTGTTAAAATATGTTTATTGTCGTTTTTCATATTTATAACAGGAGGGCTTTATGGAAAAATCAAAAGTCTATTTTGCCGATATGCGCGTCAGCGGAAGCGATAACCTGCTTAAAAAGCTTAAACGCCTGATTCTGGCCGCCGGCATCGATACAATCGATTTCAAAAACAAATATGCAGCTATTAAAATTCATTTCGGTGAACCGGGCAATCTCTCCTATCTGCGCCCCAATTATTCCAAAGTGTTGGTAGATACCGTAAGCGAACTGGGCGGCAAGGCATTTTTGACAGACAGCAATACACTGTATGTCGGCGGGCGCAAAAATGCGCTCGATCATCTGGATGCCGCTTATCAAAATGGCTTCAATCCTTTTGTCACCGGCTGCCATGTGCTCATCGCCGATGGTCTAAAGGGAACGGATGAAGCACTGATCCCCGTAAAAAACGGCGAATACGTCAAGGAAGCCAAGATCGGCCGCGCGATTGCCGATGCCGATGTCATCATCTCCTTCGCTCATTTTAAAATGCATGAATTGACGGGCATGGGTGGTGCTCTGAAAAATATCGGCATGGGCGCCGGTTCCCGTGCTGGCAAAATGGAAATGCATTCCAACGGCAAGCCGGGCGTAGATCACGCCCTTTGCGTAGGCTGTGGTGCCTGCAAACGCAATTGTGCACACGATGCCATCACATTGGAAAACCGTAAGGCTACCATTCATCATGAAATCTGCGCCGGCTGTGGCCGCTGCATCGGCATTTGCCCCTTCGACGCTATTTCTGCCGGAGAAGATGACGCTTATGATATGGTCAACTACAAAATTGCCGAATACACACAGGCGGTTATCCAGGATAAGCCCAGCTTCCATATCAACTTCGTCGTCGACGTCTCTCCCCATTGCGATTGCCACAACAAAAACGATGCACCTGTCGTTCCCGATGTAGGCATGTTTGCCTCGCTGGATCCCGTCGCCCTGGATAAGGCCTGCGCCGATGCAGTCAATGCACAGCCGGTACTGCCGGGCAGTGCATTGGATGGCCTTCCCAACGATGGCGACCACTTCAAGGCCGTTCATCCGGAAACAAATTGGATTTCCTGCCTGGAACATGCGCAGAAAATGGGTATGGGATCTATGGATTACGAGCTGGTTACCGTTAAATAAAACACAAAAAAGCAGTGCTGTAAGGCTCCCTGCTGGTAAAACAGTAATTCGCAATTTTCTTGGAACAGGCACGATTTCGGTCATGCCTGTTCTGCTTTTGTTAGTACATCCACGGGAACAAAGCCGATGAAGTCGTAGGAGAAACGCTGTCAATGGTCAAGATGAACGGCTGCGCCGCCATTGACGGCGTCCGTCCATTTCGCTTTTGGGCAGACAAGGCGGCGATTGCCGCCGATTTCCATTTAAGGAAATGGCACTTGCTAACATGGGAAACGGAGAATAGCAAGCAAATCCGGTGAGTACCCACACCGGAGCTTGCCATTCTGTCAAGCAATGCACGGCGGTACCCGCTTCTCATTACTTGCCAACTGCGAAATGCACTTGGCAAGCAATGCTCGTGTTTATGCACCCGTGCAA
>CAMEMG010000018.1:0-20477 GCA_945927325.1 uncultured Clostridia bacterium
ACGAAGATTGTGGTTGGGAATTCCGGTGTATGGCAGAGGAGTTAAATGGCGGGAGGGCCCGTGTCTATCGAAAAGCACTGAAATAGAAGAAATGCAATATAAGAGCAGCCTGTTGAAAACAGACTGCTTTTATATTGCACTGAATACAGATTACTGGGCAGAGTATTCCAACTTGCCGCGAATATAAGTCTGGAGCAACTGCAAATCCTGGGAAAGCAGGACGAAATCCGCTTTTTTACCAACCTGGATACTGCCAATAGAGGTATCTCCGATTGCCTTGGCAGGGTTACAGGTACCCATTTTGAGCGCATGCTCTAAAGAGACATCGGTTGCTTGCAGCAGATTACGCACACCCATCAACGGAGAAATGATAGAACCGGCCAGTCGTCCGTCATCGGCCATATGAGCCGCACCATCTTTTACATAAATTTCCTGACCGGCCAACTGATAGGTGCCTTCTCCCTGATGGGCAGGCTCCAATGCATCCGAACAAATGAAGGTTTTTTCAAAGCCTTTTGCCTTCATAATCAATTTGGCAGCGTATTTGTTGATGTGATGCAGATCCGGGATAAATTCACAGGTAACGCGATCGTCAGTCAAAGTCACGCTGATAGCACCTTCTTTTCTGTGATGGAAAGCATACATGCCGTTAAAAGTATGCGTGACCATGGTAACGCCTTTTGCGATGGCTTCTTCCATTTCAGCTGCATTAGCATCGGTGTGGGCAGCCGAAACGACAACCCCCTTTTGAGCCAGATAGCCGATCAATTCCATACCGCCTTTCTTTTCGGGCGCAAGAGAAACACGCACGATAACATCCTCGTATTCTCCGGCCATCTTGCGATAATTCTCCAGCGTGGGATCCTGCAACATGGGGGTTGCATGTGCGCCGCGGTTGTCGACATTGAAGAAAGGACCTTCGATATGGGCTCCCAAAATACGAGTGCCTTGGTGATTGTGAGCCATTTCCTGCTTTACTTCACCTAAAAAGCGATGGATTGTTTCAAAAGAATCGGTCGCATTGGTAGGGCAAAAAGAAGTGGTGCCCACGCTGGGCAGATGTTTGACCAGATGTGCAGTGCCGCCAGGTGCCAAGACATCTTTGCCAAAACTGCCGTGAATATGCAGATCGACGAATCCGGGTGCCAGAATTGCACCCTGTGCGTCGATGGCGTCGGGCGCATCATATTGGGCATACAATTCCTGAATGATGCCGTCTTCAAAACGGACAGCTGTAAGAGGAATGAAAACTTCGCCGTTAAAAATACGGGCGTTTTTAATGATTGCCATGGGGATAACCCTCCTAATTAAACTCTGTTTTTAATTATAGGAGTTTTTTGTCAAAGAAAAAAGAGCAGAAACAGAAAATTTTCAAATTCCGAACGAAAATCCGGAATTCAAAAAAGTTTTTGAGAAATGCATTGACAAAGATTTTGTGAATGTGCTATTATTCTTATAATTTCATAGGCAATGACGAAGAGGGCTGAAATGGAAGCTTTTAGAGAGCCTGCGGGTGGTGCAAGTAGGTAGTGGAAATTTTGAATTGCCTGTCACTTCCGAGCCGGAGTGCAGAACGCCTTTGGGCAAGTAGAGCCTCCCGTGAAGCTGCGTTAAGGCGATGGGTTTGTTAGAACCCTTGAGGTGGCATACATGTTATGCAATTTGAGTGGTACCGCGGATATAGTCAAATGATTTCCGTCTCAAAGAAATTTCTTTGGGACGGTTTTTTTGTCCCGTAAAAAGGAGGAAAATGGTAATGTCAAACATGACAGGTTTGGAGTTTAAACTCCAGGAAATGGCAGGGCGCATTAAAACGCTGCGAGAAATTGTGGAACTTACGCCGGCGCAGATGGCGGAAAAAACAGGTGTTTCCGTAGAAGAGTATATTCGCTGCGAACAGGGCAAAGAAGATTTGAACTTTGCATTCCTGTATCGATGTGCATTGGCCTTGGGTGTGGATGTAACGGATATTATTGAGGGCAGCAGCCCCAATCTCAGCACCTATATGGTCACGCGAAAGGGAGAAGGACAGCATATTGAACATGCGCACGGCATGACTTATTTTAACTTGGCTCCTCGCTTTAAAAATAGAATTGCCAACCCTTTGTATGTTCGGGCGGAATACAGCGAGCAGGCTCAATATAGTGATATCGAGCTTACCACACATGAAGGGCAAGAATGTGATATCATCATCGAAGGAAAATTAAAGGTGCAAGTAGGTGAGCATATTGAAGTACTTTCCGAAGGTGATAGCATTTATTATAATAGCTCTACGCCGCATGGCATGATTGCGGTAGATGGAAAAGATTGTCTCTTTTATGCTATCGTGCTTAGTCCGGATGGAAAATTCCAGAGCGAACCTGCGGAATATATTGATGCACCTGTAGCTCCGGTAGAGCAGCAACCGCGGATTTATGAGGATTTTATAATACCTGAAGAAAAGGACGGCGCTTTGCAGGCGATTTCCTTTAAAAATGAAGATCGTTTCAATTTTGCTTATGATGTGGTGGATGCATTGGCAGAGCGCAAGCCCAATAAATTGGCCATGCTGCATATTGATGCGGATAAAACAGAGAGACGCTTTACATTTGAAGATATGAGTCGCAACTCTTCGCGTGCTGCCAACTATTTTAAAGCACTCGGCATAAAAAAGGGAGATCGCGTCATGCTGGTCTTGAAAAGGCACTATCAGTTCTGGTTTGCCATTTTGGGATTGCATAAGTTGGGGGCAATCGCAATTCCGGCAACCAACCAGCTGCAGCAAAAGGATTTTACTTATCGTTTTGAAGCGGCGGGCATCAGCGCAATCCTGTGCACAGCAGATGGCCAAACGGCAGAACAGGTGGATCTGGCGATCGCAGAGTGCGGGGATTTGATCCAGCAGAAGATTCTGGTCGGGGGGACACGCCCGGGTTGGCATAATTTCGATGAAGAATATAAAATGTATCGCAGCCGTTTTGAACTTCCGGAGGGGGAGAAACGCCCGGAAGGAGAAGACCTGATGCTGATGTTCTTTACTTCGGGTACTACCGGATATCCCAAGATTGCAGCACATAACTATAAGTACCCGCTGGGACATTTTGTGACTGCAAAGTATTGGCATTGTGTCAATCCGGATGGCTTGCATCTGACCATTTCGGATACCGGATGGGCCAAGGCATTGTGGGGCAAACTGTATGGCCAGTGGCTGTGCGAAGCGGCAGTTTTTGTCTATAACTTTGATCGATTTGATGCCCATGATATTTTGCCGATGTTTGCAAAATATCACATTACTACTTTCTGTGCACCTCCTACGATGTATCGCTTCATGATCAAAGAGGATCTGGCAAAATTCGATCTCAGCTCCATTGAACATGCGACGATTGCCGGAGAAGCGCTCAATCCGGAAGTGTTCCATCAGTTTAAAAAAGCGACTGGCCTTTCTTTGATGGAGGGCTTTGGACAATCCGAGACGACAATAGCCATCGGCAACCTGGTAGGGATGAAACCCAAGGTCGGCTCCATGGGAAAACCGGTGCCGCTGTATGATATCGATTTGCTGACCGGAGATGGCAGCAGTGCCGAAGTGGGTGAAGTAGGAGAGATTGTTATCCGCACAGCGGATCATATCCCCTGCGGCCTGTTCCGTGGATACTATCGGGCACAGGATAAGACCGATGAAAGCTGGCATGACGGCTATTATCATACCGGGGATACGGCCTGGAGAGATGAGGACGGCTACTACTGGTATGTCGGCCGCGTGGATGATCTGATCAAATCGTCCGGCTATCGTATCGGACCGTTTGAAATTGAAAGCGTGATTATGGAACTTCCCTATGTGTTGGAATGCGGCGTATCTCCGGCTCCGGATCCCATTCGAGGGCAGGTGGTTAAGGCAAGTATTGTACTGACCAAAGGAACGGAAGGAACGGATGCGCTCAAAAAAGAGATACAGAACTATGTCAAACAGCGTACTGCACCTTACAAATATCCGCGCATTGTGGAATTCCGTACAGAATTGCCTAAGACGACCAGCGGAAAGATCATCCGCAATCAATTGTAAAAGCGTAAATCCCCTGTATGTTTCGGCACAGGGGATTTATGATTTTTCAGAAGATATTGCCGAGAGAAAGCACATCGGCTTTTGTAAGATGGGAAAACAAGTAATCCAGTTGCTGAAAACTATACAGAGTTTCGATGTCATCTTCTCCCTGCAGCAGCACCTGCAGGTGAAACAGTTCTAGATAGATATCATCCAGCTGCTGATGCGGCAGCAACAAAGAAAGAAGGAAGGCACGATTCTCCCAATCTGCGTATAAGTGACTATAGGCATTCAACATTTGCGCGGAATCTGTTTCTTTGTAGTACTGCCGTATCTGGGCGAGCAAAGTGCGTAAGGACTGGGAGGTGCGCTTTAGATACCACGCCTGAAATATACACCCACCAATGAGCAGTAGACAGATAAGCAAAAGGAAAATGTTTCTAAGCATCAAAATATCCTTTCTGCAATTGTGCCGTATGGGTATGGCCAGCTTTATCCTGCAAAAAAACTTCACCATTATCTGAAACTGTGAGTAATAAAATTTCGCGCGGTGAGCGATAGCCCAGGCCAATGATAAATTTCTTCAGTTTTATGGGATCGGTCCGTAAATTGGACAGGCCGGAAGTGTTGAAGCGCCCATCCAACAATACGGCTGAATAAAAACTGGGATCGGTGGCAGATATGCCCATTTGTTTTGGTGTCAGTGGCGCTTGGCTGGCATAGGGAAGCACAGAAAGCTGACCGTTGGTTTCTAAAACGGCATAATGAATACTACTGATATCTGTTTGCCCCGATATCCGGAGCTGTTCCATCAAATCGTTGAGATTATAGCCTATTTTTTTGATTTCACTATACAATATTTTTCCATTGTGAATTAGAATGCTGGGTTTTCCACACATGAAAACACGCATGACTTTGCTTTTTAGACACAGATAGTTGATCAAAGCATAGAGTAATAGCAAAGTGATTGCGGGAATGAATCCATAGATGAGCGGCGTACCAGGGTCATCCATAGGAGTTGCGGCAACTTCGGCGATAAGCAGGGTAACCACAATTTCGTAGGGCTGAAGTTGCCCTGCCTGTTTTTGCCCCATAATGCGCAACGCGAAGAATAGAATAATATATATAATGGAAGTTTTTAAAATAATATTAATCATGCGATGCTCCTTTCCGAATATAGTCTGCTGAAAAAGTTTATGGAATATACATAATTTGGCACGCGGCATATATTGAGGTTGACATCAAAATGCGATAAGCTAAATAGAAATCCGGTGCAGAGCACAAGGAGGAAAAACGGTTTGAAAAAAAGAGTGATAGGAGTCTTTTCTGTTGTACTCTTTCTGTTGGTGAGCTGTATGGGAGGGCAGAAGCAAAAAAGTCTGTATGAGATTAGTGAAGCATTGGTAGAGCAGTTATGGAATGTGGACTACCAAACGTTTTCCGCCGATGGAATCACTGCCCTGGCCAAAAAATATTATGAAGCCTCCTATCTGGAATATTATCTGGAAGATGTAGATTATAATGCGGGTGTGCAGCATGTGGAAGAAACGCAGCTGATCAGTCGTTTGTTATCATCGGAAAATATGGGGGAGGAAAAGGAACAACTGGATGGAGTGGATTATACCATTCAAAAGTTGAAAGTCGAAGTGGCTGTTGAGCATTTTCGCCCGGAATATCCTGAACAGAATTATTTTGAGGAAGGAAAGACATATTGCCTGATTTATTATGTTTACTTTGTGGAGCAGGAAAACAATATGAAAATTTCCGGTTTTTCCTATCTGCCTGAGGATGGGGAAATGTTGCCGGCAGTGCACTGGCAGAAATTGACGCAAATGCAAAAAGAGGAGATCCTTTCTATCAGCAACAATTATTTGGCAGTGCGGTATCAACTGAACGGAGCGGATTTTTCTGCACAACAGGCATGGGAATTTTATCAGCAGAATTTGAGCAGCGAATTTTTAGCGCGGGATGAAATTACGCAGGAGACCTTGCAGGAAATGGCACAGGAATATGCGCGGTATGGTGTGCAAATTCGGCTGGCCGATAAAATGCTGGAGGCAGGAGACAGTAAGACCCTGACCTATGATGGCTATACAGCCGAGTATTATTACTGGGTAAAAGCAGAATATACTTATAAAATTACGGCCAGAGATGAAAACTTTTTTTCAATAAAAGGAATTGGGGCAACAGCTTCTCTGACCGAAATGATGTATTTTGCTCAGCAAGAGGATGGCAGTTTTCGTATGGTATTTGCCGAATACCTTTAAGAATGGCTTGATTAAAGTGGACGTACGGAATAAAATATAATTAGGAAAATCTCATCTGCCGCTTAAACAGAGCGCAGATTCGGAGGATTCAGGATGAAGAAACAGGAGCATGCCCGGCAGACTCTGAGCAAGCAGGAAGAGGTTTTGCAGCAGGAAATTGAAAAGCTCAATCAATTGGCGGAAGAAGCACTGCGACAAGGACGCCCGTTGGCAGAGGATGAACGCTTGTTGCGGCAAAGCAGGCGAACGGATGAAGTTATTTTGAGTATTCAGCAGCTGCAAAGTATGCTGGAAGAATATGATCGGGAAAACGGACCGCAAGCGGAAAAATAGATGCCAGTTCACTTGCTGGCAGATGGGCAGGACTGACGGAGGAAAAAGAAGATATTATGGGATTAACTGAAATATTTGAGAAAATTTCAAATGTCAACCTGAACTTTACCATATTGGATGCAATTGATATTCTGTTGTTAACGGCAACAATTTATGGCTTGCTTCGGCTTACTCAAAAAACCAGAGCGTCGCAGGTTCTCAAGGGCTTAGGCGTTTTTATTGTTCTTACCCAACTGTGTAAGTTAATAGGGCTTTCTGCAATGTCTTGGGCATTGAATCTGCTGATTGAGGCAGGCGTGATTATCATAGTTGTAATCTTTCAGCCGGAAATACGAAGAGCATTGGAGCGCGTAGGCCGCAATAAAATTTTCAGCATGGTAGGCGGCGGAGAAGTTAAGGATTACAGCCGGGAGATCGAGGAGATTGAGCGGGCTGTGCTGGATATGTCCAAACATAAAGTAGGGGCTTTGATTGTATTTGAAAACCATACCGGGCTGAATGACGTCATTGAAAGCGGACATATTGTGGATGCCCGCATTACCAGCGAACTGTTGGAAAATATTTTCTTTCATAATGCTCCTTTGCATGACGGTGCAATGATTATCAAAGGAGATCGGATTGTAGCGGCTGGTTGTTTTTTGCCGTTGAGTGACAATCGCAACCTGTCTTCTGAATTGGGAACACGGCATCGGGCGGCATTGGGCATTTCAGAAGTGTCGGATGCGCGGATTATTGTAGTCTCAGAAGAGAATGGGGTCATTTCACTGGCACACGAAGGAACACTGGTCAGATATCTGGATATAAAATCTCTCCATGAGGTGTTGGAAGAGATCTATCATGTGCAGGATCGTTCCAGCAAACGCATTCACGGAAAGGCTTGGAATAAAAATGGCTAAAAAGATATTTTCTGATATTGGCAGATTTTTGAAATCGTTGGGAAGATACATTTTTGGATTTTTTAAGAAAAACTTCTGGCTGAAGTTAGCGTCATTGTTTTTCGCAATTTTCCTCTGGACCTATGTGATTGCCGATGAGAATCCGACACGGCAGATGTCTCTTAAAAATATTCCCGTGACTTATACGGGCATCAGCGAACTTTCGGAGCAGGGTTTGACGGTGGAGACGGATAAACTGATACATTCGGTAGACATCTCGATTTTGGCAGGACAGGACAGCCATAAGAATATCAATGAGAATACGGTAAGCGCTTTTTTGGATTTTTCTCATATCAATGAACCCGGGACATATACCCTGGATGTGCAGGCGAGTATTACAGTTGGGGGAGCTTCTGCCCGCAGCATTACGCCTGCAAATGTACAGGTAGAGGTGGAGGAATTGGTGGAACGGAAAATTCCGGTTACTTGTCAGCTGGAAGGAAATGCGGCAGAAGGATATTATGTAGAAGAGCCGCAGCCGGAAGAAGCATATATTGTAATATCCGGTGCTAAAAGTAAAATTGAACAAGTGGCTCGAGCCGTAGCGACCATTTCCGTAGAAGGCCTTTCGGAAAGCACAGAAAACAGTTATATGGTGGAATTGTTTGATCTGGAAGGAAAGCGAGTGGAAATGAGTTCCATTAATGGGCAAATTCCTTCGGTGATTGTGCGCCTGAACGTGCTGCGTATTAAAACGATAGCGTTGGATGAGGAAGAGATCAAACGCAGCATTACAGATGTGAAGGAAGGTTATGAAGTGACCAATGTGACGCTCACACCTGCTGCAGTAGAGGTTGTGGGAACAGAAGAGGTGTTGGCACAGCTGGAATCGCTTTCTATCAAAACTGTTTCGGCGGAAAATGCAGATCAGGGGAAAATACTCATTGCAGAGCTGCAGCCCATTGAAGGAATCCAGTTTCTTTCCGGAAACAGTATTTCCATTTATGCACAGATCAGTGAAAAGACTATGGAGAAACATTTTGAAAACGTGGTGATCAGTGCGGTGAATGCCAATAGCAATTTTAAAATTACTTTTTCTGTAACGCATACGGATATTACCGTGACCGGAGGCATTTCTGCTATGACGAATATTACGCGTCGGGATCTACAGGTATATATCGACTTGGCAGGTCTCTCTTCCGGAACCTATGTATTGCCTGTAAAGGTAGAGGAACTGGCAGGAATCAACTCTTCTGAGATTGTAATAAAAAATCCGAGTGTGACAGTGGTAATCGAATAGAGATAAGGAGTTGAGAGCCACTTTTGATTGTTGTCAAAAGTGGCTTTTTTGTGAAACAAGGCATGAAAAAATTTATAGTGCGGGAATTGGCTGCCCCTGTGCGGGAAAACGAACAGTCTCTGCCGGGATTGGCTGCTAAAAAATTAAATATTCGTCCGGAGGAAATACAAGATTGGGGGATTGTGCGCAAGTCATTGGATGCTCGCAAAAAGGATAATCTGCAGTATAAGTATACTTTGTGGGTAGAGCCGGAAATGAAAGCTGTCTCCAGGTTGGAAAAAAAGGGTTGGGAACTTTATCAAGTTCCACAACAGGAACAAGTGCATCCGGGGACAAATCAAATTAAAGGACGCATTGTGGTAGTGGGTGCCGGACCGTGCGGATTATTTGCTGCTTATATTCTGGCACAAAATGGGTATCATCCGCTTTTGATTGAACGCGGTAAAGCGATTGAACAGAGGGGAAAGGATTTCGATTTGCTGCAGCGGGAAGGAACGTTGAATCCGGAAAGCAATGCCTGCTTTGGAGAAGGTGGCGCAGGCGCCTTTTCCGATGGAAAGCTGACGGCACGCAATAAAGATCCGCATAGTGCGCAGGTTATGTCTATTTTCATTGCGCATGGTGCTTCAGAGGAAATTGCTTATTACGCAAAACCTCATTTGGGAACGGATCATATCCGCAGGATCATTGCTTCCATGCGCCGGGAAATTTTGGAAAAAGGCGGAGAAATTCTGTTTGAAACGCGCTTGGAACGATTGATTCAGCAAAACGGTGCTTTAAAGGGTATTGTGTATTCCCAGCAGGGTATACAGACCCAGATAGATTGTAATGCCTGTATTCTGGCTATAGGGCATAGTGCACGGGATACGTTTTTCATGCTGCAGGAAGCAGGGCTGATTTTGCAACCAAAACCTTTTGCTATGGGCGTGCGTATTGAGCACCGTCGGGAATTGATTGATCAATGGCAATACGGAAAGTTTGCAGAAGAATTGGGAGCGGCGGAATATACGTTGAAAGCGCAAGTGCAGGGCAAAGGAGTTTATTCTTTTTGCATGTGCCCGGGTGGAGAAGTCATCTGTTCGGCTACGCAACCGGGGCATACGGCAGTCAATGGAATGAGCTGGCATGATCGGAATCAGCCGTATTCCAACAGCGCTATTGTGGTAAGCGTGGGAACGGAAGATATGCCGGCAGGAGTATTGGGCGGCATAGCGCTTCAGCAGCAGTTGGAGCGGGCTGCTTATCAGATGGCAGGCGGCTACGGCGCACCGGCGCAGACGTATCGGGATTTTATAGACGGAAGAGCCAGCAAAAAGCTGCCAGCCAACAGTTATCGCCCCTATACGGTAGGAGCAGATTTATCTGCTTGTTTACCAGGGTTTATCCGCAATGGAATTATTGGCGCTGCGAGGCATTTTGAAGGCGCGATTCCGGGATTTGTACAACAAGGGTTAATGATCGGTGTGGAAACGCGCACCTCTTCGCCGGTGCGCATTATGCGCAATGAACAAATGTGTTCCAATCTTGAGGGACTGTATCCCGGCGGAGAGGGGGCAGGTTATGCCGGTGGTATTATGTCGGCTGCGATCGACGGGATTAAGCTGGCGAATCAGTTGATACGCACATTCCAGCGCCCTATTCCATGAGGAGGTAATATATGGAAAGACAACCTGAATTTAAAAGATATACGGTACTGATCGGAAATTTTGGCAGCGGAAAGACGGAACTGGCACTCAATATGGTTTTGCAGGCAGCGAAGAAAGGTTCGGCGATGTTGGTGGATATGGATATTATCAATCCGTATTTCAAATCGTCCAGCAAACAGGAAATGTTGGAAACAGCAGGCGTGAAGGTGATCAAACCAGAGTTTGCCAATACAACAATGGATGTTCCGACTCTGCCGGCAGAAATATATGTTCCTTTTGACACAAAGCCGGAACGCGCCGTTTTTGATATTGGCGGAGATCCGGTTGGAGCAGCTGTATTGGGACTGTTGCGGGATCATTTTGCGGCTAACTGTGAACAAAGCGAATTCTTGTTTGTGATCAATCCTTCCCGCCCCATGCAAGGAGATGCGGAATCGATTATTTCACTGTTGAGGGAAATTGAATTGCGTGCGTCGTGCCGGGTGACCGGCTTGATCTGCAATGGAAATCTGGCGCGGGAGACGGATCTCTCGACCGTGATGCATGGAGAAGCAGTTGCAGAAGAAGTTTCGGCGCGTACCGGCATTCCCATCAAATGCACGGCTATACGGGAAGATTTGGCAGAGGCTTATCCCGGAAAGCAGCCGTTGCTGCCGATCCGTTTATATATGCGGCCTGCCTGGTTGGATGAGGTGCTGTGAAAGACGAATTTTGGTAAAAAATGTTGATTCTGTCCCGTTTACAGATGGGGCGAATTATGCTATTCTAAAATGAAATAATAAAATAGTTCTTATATAATGTATAAAAATGAAGAAAGAGGTATCATCATGGCAAAACTCACTATTAATGAAGAAGCCTGCAAGGGTTGTTCTTTGTGTATCAGTGCCTGCCCCAAAAAGCTGCTGCAGCTGCATAAGGAAAAATTGAATACCAAAGGGTATCATCCGATCAGTATTACTGATATGGAGGCTTGCATAGGCTGCGCGTCCTGTGCACGTATGTGCCCGGATGTTGTATTTACTGTAGAAAGATAAATTGAAGCATTAGAGCAGAAAGGAATAAAAATGGCTAAAAAATTGATGAAGGGAAGCGAGGCTATCGGCGAGGCTGCTATTCAGGCAGGCTGTCGGTATTTCTTCGGTTATCCGATCACTCCTCAAAACGAAATTCCTGAGTATATGAGCCGCAGATTGCCGAAGGAAGGCGGATGCTTCCTGCAGGCAGAAAGCGAAGTGGCGGCAATTAATATGGTCTATGGTGCTGCAGGCGCAGGTGCGCGCGTTATGACTTCTTCTTCCAGCCCGGGCATCAGCCTGAAGCAGGAAGGCATCAGCTATATTGCCTGTGCGGAGCTTCCTTGTGTGATTGTCAATATGATGCGCGTCGGGCCCGGCCTTGGCGGTATTTTGCCGGCTCAAGGCGATTATTTTCAGGCGACGAAAGGCGGCGGACACGGTGATTACCATCTGGTAGTTCTCGCTCCTTCTACAGTGCAGGAAGCAGCCGATATGGTCATGGAAGGGTTTGATATTGCGGATACTTACCGGATTCCGGTAATGGTACTGGGAGATGGTATGATTGGGCAGATCATGGAACCAGTGGAATTTAAAGCTCCCAAGAAGCGTGAAGTGCCGGCAAAGACCTGGGCGGCAACGGGCTGGGAGGATAAATCCCGCCCCAGAGCGATCATCAATTCACTGTATATTGAGGCAGAACAGATGCAGGAAGTTTCGGAACGACTGCTGGCCAGATATGCGCAGATTAAGCAAAATGAAACCAGAGTTGAAACTTTCATGATGGAAGATGCGGATTATTGCATTGCAGCATATGGCACTACGGCGCGTATTGCCAAAAGCGCAGTAGTGAAAGCGCGGCAGATGGGCATTAAGGCAGGATTGATTCGCCCGCTGACGATTTGGCCTTTCCCCGATGAAGCATTTGCCAAGGCTGCAGATCAGGTGAAGGCATTCCTGACGATTGAAATGAGCGCAGGTCAGATGGTAGAAGATGTGCGCTTGGCGGTAGCAGGAAAGAAACCGGTCTACTTTAAAGGAACGTTGGGCGGCTTTGTTCCCGCCACGCAGGACATGGTGGCAGAGTTGGTCAAACTGACGGAAGGCAGGGAATAAACATGGCAGTGGTATTTGAAAAAACAAAAATGCTTACCGATGCGCCTTTTCACTATTGCCCGGGTTGCACCCATGGCATCGCGCACAGATTGGTAGCGGAGTGTATTGAAGAATTGGGAATGGCAGATAAAGCCATCGGTGTAGCACCGGTCGGCTGTGCCGTATTTGCTTATAATTATTTTAATTGTGATATGATGGAAGCTGCGCATGGCCGTGCACCGGCTGTGGCGACAGGCATCAAACGCGTACATCCCGACAAGCTGGTATTCACGTATCAGGGAGACGGCGACCTGGCTTCGATTGGTACAGCTGAAATCGTTCATGCAGCGGCACGCGGCGAGAAAGTGACTACGATTTTTATTAATAATGCGATTTATGGTATGACCGGTGGCCAAATGGCACCGACTACACTGGAGGGGCAGGTAACGACCACTTCGCCTTATGGGCGTCAGAAAGAACACTGCGGGTTGCCTATCCGGATGTCTGAAATGATCGCAACGCTGGATGGTGCTTGCTATGTAGAGCGTGTTTCCATGCATGACGTGCCCAATATTATTAAGGCTAAAAAAGCCATTAAAAAAGCTTTGACTTATCAGCTGGAAGGCAAGGGATTCTCCTTTATTGAATTGCTCTCCACTTGCCCCACCAACTGGGGTATGACTCCCGTGAAAGCGTTGGAGTGGCTGAAGGATAATATGATCCCTTATTATCCGCTGGGCGTGAAAAAGGAGGTAGAATGAGATGCTGCATCAAATCATCAGTGCGGGATTTGGCGGCCAGGGTGTATTGCTGCTGGGGCAGCTCATCGCCTATGCCGGTTTGAAAGAAGGCAAAAATGTATCCTGGCTTCCTTCTTATGGCCCGGAAATGCGTGGCGGTACAGCTAACTGCTGTGTAGTTGTTTCGGATGACGAAGTAGGCAGCCCGGTAGTGACCGAGGCGGATGTTGTAGTCGTCATGAACCGGCCTTCATTCGAAAAGTATGAAAAGAGTGTAGTACCGGGCGGAAAATTATTTGTTAACAGTTCGCTCATCGATTTGAAAACGACGCGAACGGATATTGAAGTTTACTATGTGCCGGTCAATAACATTGCAGATGAATTGGGTAATGGCCGGGTTGCTAATATGGTTATGCTGGGTGCCGTTTTGGAAAAGACACATATGGTCTCTCCCAAGACAGCAATCGAATGCCTGGCTGCGTCATTTGGAGAAAGAAAAGCGCATCTGATTCCCGTTAATGAACAGGCACTGGAAAAAGGCGCGCAGGCAGTTCGCTGAATAAAGCTGGAGAGGGTATAGGATTTGCTATGCCCTTTCTTGCATTTGCGAAAATGAACGGATATAATAAAATTGATTTAGAATTAGAAGCACTGAATGTATGCCTGAAGGCATGTAGGAAAGCTTAATTTTTAAAGGAGTGAATGGCATGTATAGAATACTGGAAAAACAAGTGTTGGGGCCACAGGTCACAAAAATGGTGATTGATGCGCCGGCAATTGCCAGAAAGGCTGAGCCGGGGCAGTTTATCATTCTGCGTATTGATGAAAAAGGTGAGCGCATTCCTTTGACAGTGGCGGATTTTGATAGAGAAAAGGGCACTGTGACAATCATTTTTCAGATTGTTGGTAAAACGACAACTGAGTTGAATGAGTTGAATGCAGGAGATGCTTTGCTGGATTTCGTCGGACCACTGGGAAAAGCTTCCGAGTTTGAACCGGGCATTAAAAAGGTGGCGGTGATTGGCGGCGGCCTGGGTACGGCAATCGCATATCCGCAGGCAAAAAAGCTTTCCAAGATGGGTGTGGAAGTAGATATGATTGCAGGTTTCCGCAGCACGGATTTTATTATTCTGGAAGAAGAAATGCGCGCCTGCTCTAAAAACCTGTATATTACGACGGATGATGGAAGCAATGGCAGAAAAGGGCTGGTTACGGATGTGCTGCGCGAACGCATCGAAGCAGGGGAGCAGTACGATCTGGTAATAGCGATTGGTCCGTTGATCATGATGAAATTTGTTTGCCTGCTTACCAAAGAATATAATATTAAAACAGTAATCAGCATGAACCCCATCATGATTGATGGCACTGGTATGTGCGGCGGCTGCCGTGTAGTAGTGGGTGGAGAAACCAAGTTCGCTTGCGTAGATGGACCGGATTTTGATGGACATTTGGTAGATTTTGATTCCGCAATGCGCCGTCAGCCAATGTATCGAGATCAGGAACAGCAGAGCTTGCATACACATCAGTGCAGAATGGAGGGTATGGGCAAATGAAAAAGAATATGTCTTTAACAAAAGTGGCGATGCCGGAGCGCGATCCCAAGGAGCGCAGTACTAATTTTGAAGAAGTTGCAATGGGCTATACGGAAGAGATGGCTTTGGAAGAAGCTGCCCGCTGCTTGAGTTGCAAAAATATGCCTTGCGTTTCCGGATGCCCGGTCAATGTCAAAATACCGGAATTTATTGCGCTGGTACAGGAAGGCAAATTTATTGAAGCTTATGAAAAAATTAAAGAGACCAATAGTCTGCCGGCTATTTGCGGTCGAGTATGCCCTCAGGAAAATCAGTGCGAAGGAAAATGCGTAAGAGGAATTAAAGGTCAGCCGGTAGGCATTGGCAGATTGGAACGTTTTTGTGCCGATTATGCTATGACGCATGGATATGAGAGCAAACAGGAGATTGTGAAAAACGGCAGAAAAGTGGCAATCATCGGCTCCGGCCCTGCAGGCCTCAGCTGTGCAGGAGATATGGCTAAAAAGGGATACGATGTAACGATATTTGAGGCATTTCACGTGGCAGGCGGCGTTTTGCAATATGGAATTCCTCAATTCCGTCTGCCCAAAGAATTGGTCAACGCGGAGATCAAAGGCCTGGAAAAAATGGGCGTAAAAATTGAGAAAAACATGGTCATCGGCAAGATTTTCTCTTTGGAAGAGTTGAAGCAGGATGGCTATGAGGCAATTTTTATTGGTTCGGGAGCTGGATTGCCCAGCTTTATGCATATTCCCGGCGAAAACCTCAACGGCGTTTATTCCGCCAATGAGTTTTTGACGCGTATCAATCTGATGAAGGCTTATAAATTCCCTGAATATGATACACCGATTAAACCGTATCATACCGTGGCAGTTGTTGGCGGCGGAAACGTAGCGATGGATGCTGCCCGTTGTGCAAAGCGCCTGGGAGCGGAAAAAGTCTATATTATCTATCGCAGAAGTGAGGAAGAGATGCCTGCTCGTCTGGAAGAAGTGCATCATGCTAAAGAAGAAGGAATCGAATTCCGTCTGTTGGAAAATCCGGTAGAAATTCTGGGTGATGAAAAGGGCAATGTGACTGGTATTAAAAATATCAAGATGCAGCTGGGAGAACCGGATGCTTCCGGAAGAAGACGCCCGGTGCCTATGGAAGGCAGCGAATATGTTCTGGACGTGGATGCAGTGGTCATCGCGATTGGCCAAAGCCCCAATCCCTTGCTGAAACATTCTACTCCCGAACTTAAGACAAAGCCTTGGGGTGGTATTGAAGCGGATGAAACAGGGTTGACCAGCATAGAGGGCGTATATGCCGGCGGCGATGCCGTGACAGGTGCAGCCACGGTTATATTGGCCATGGGTGCAGGTAAAAAAGCGGCAGAAGCAATGGATGCATATCTGCAGAATAAATAATTATAAATGCTAAAGAGAAAGTACCGGCAGCATAATGCAACCGGTACTTTTTTATGTTAGCAGTGCATTTTTCTTGCGGTTGTAGACGAATGAAAAAAATTTTGTTATAGTATAAAGAA
The DNA here is from genome assembly GCA_945927325.1 of uncultured Clostridia bacterium. Taxonomy (GTDB): domain Bacteria; phylum Bacillota; class Clostridia; order Christensenellales; family Christensenellaceae; genus QANA01. Next base: position 16,351 of record CAMEMG010000018.1, read on the forward strand.
GTATGAGAAAATGAGGAAGAAACATATGGATACGCAGGAAATTATAGCTCGCCTGGAAGAGCACTATCCCCATGCCAAGCCGGGATTGGATTATCAGAATGCTTATCAATTGTTGATCGCAACGATTCTTTCTGCACAATGTACGGATGTGAGAGTTAATCAGGTGACCAAATCCCTGTTTATCCACTATCCGGATGCATATGCATTGGCTGAGGCGGATTTTGAAGAGCTTTGTACAGAAATCCATAGCTGCGGTTGTTATAGTATCAAGGCAAAAAATTTGATTGGCACTGCAAAGCTGCTGTGTCAGCAGCATGAGGGAAATGTGCCGCCGGATATGGAAGAACTGGTTAAATTGCCGGGAGTCGGCAGAAAGACTGCGAATGTGGTATTGTCCAACGCTTTTGACATTCCGGGATTGGCAGTGGATACGCATGTGTTTCGCGTTTCTCATCGGTTAGGACTTGCAGATGCAAAGGATCCTGACGGGACAGAACAACAGCTTTGCGCATTAATTCCCCGTGAAAAATGGGGAAAGGCACATCATTGGCTGATTTATCATGGCAGGCAGGTATGCAGTGCCAGAGCACCGAAGTGCGAGGGATGTTTTTTGGCTGATTTATGCCCATTCCTGCAGGAAAAGAAAGAGAAATAAATGATTACAGATCGAGTAAAAATATTTATTAAAGCTGGAAATGGCGGGAATGGAGCAGTAAGTTTCCGCCGCGAGAAATATGTTCCCAATGGTGGACCGGACGGTGGCGATGGTGGTCATGGCGGCAGTATCATTTTTGAAGCGACGCCCGAAGTGCGCACCTTGAGCGATTATCGTTTTCATCGTAAATTTATGGCTGAAAACGGAGAAGCGGGAAAAGGTTCCAATATGACCGGAAAAAATGGCCAGGATCAGATTTTAAAAGTGCCGGAGGGAACGGTTGTAGTTGACGCGGAGACCGGTCGTGTCGTGGCAGATCTCAATCATGCGCAGACCCGCGTGATTTTGAAAGGTGGACGAGGCGGAAAGGGGAATGCCCGTTTTGCGACGCCAACCAGACAGGCACCGCGTTTTTCCACGCCCGGACGCAAAACAATGGGCAGGGAAGTAATATTAGAACTGAAATCCATTGCAGATGCGGGATTGGTAGGATTTCCCAGCGTTGGCAAATCGACTTTGCTTTCTGTTGTTTCGGCAGCAAAACCCAAAATTGGCGATTATCATTTTACGACTCTCAGCCCGAATTTGGGTGTGGTTTCTGCAACAGCAGGCAGCTTCATATTGGCGGATATTCCGGGCTTGATTGAAGGTGCCAGTGAAGGAGCTGGCTTGGGGCATCATTTTCTGAGGCATATCGAGCGCACGCGTTTGATTGTGCATATGATAGATGCTTCCGGTTTTGAAGGGCGGGATCCGGTTGAAGATTATTATGCGATTCGTACAGAACTGGCAGCTTACAGCCAGGCTTTGGCGGAAAAGCAGGAAATAGTAGTAGCTGCCAAAATGGATATTCCGGGTGCAGAAGTGGGCTTGGAGATGCTGCAGGCGGAGTTGGAACCCAAAGGAATCCGTGTTTATCCAATCTCTGCGGCTACAACACAGGGTGTCAAAGAATTGATCGAAGCAGTGGCACTTTTGTTGCGGGAAATACCTGCTCCGCAGCCAATAGAAGAAGAGGGAGTCCTGGAAGAATGGGAAAATTATGATTCTCAATTCAGCTATGAACTTACCAGAGGAGAGGATGGGATTGCCGAGATCAACGGCAGTCTGATCGAGAATATTTTTGAACGGATTGATCCGGAAGATCCGGACTCCATGCGGCATTTCGCAAAACTTTTGGAGGATTACGGAATTGTGCAGGCTTTGCGCGATTTTGGCGTCAAAGATGGTCAGGAAGTACGCATGAATGGGGAAACTTTTGACTTTATAGATTAATGCCGGTTTTGCCGGAGATGGAGTAAGAAAATGACGAGTAAACAGAGGGCTATGCTGCGGGCAATGGCGAATGAATATCAACCGATCATTTATATTGGCAAAGAAGGCGTGACAGAAGCACTTCTGCAAGATGCTGATGCGGCGCTGGAAGCCAGGGAACTGGTTAAGGGTTCGATCGGAAGAAATGCAGAAATAGATTTGAAGGAAGCAGTGGCACAGCTGTGCAGTGCTTTGGGCGCAGAGCCGGTGCAGGTAATCGGCAGGAAATTTGTCATTTTCCGTCAGTCGGAAAAACATCCGACGATTCTTCTTTAGACCGTTGTTTTCTGGCGGCATGGTAGCTGCAGGCTGCAAACAAACAGCAGATACCGGCAGCAATAGGGTACAATGGGCTTATACGGAAAAGAAAGTACCAGCAAATAAGAAAAAAAGCACAAGTGAGATAAGCACGGTATTTGTTGGGCGCAAAAGCGGTATGTTTTAAATTGGTTTTTGCGTAATATTGGTGCATTTCTTCCTGCAGTGCCTGATGCAGTTTTTGTGCATCAATGGTTGGCAGAGAGGCCTGGGCATGGTGCAGCAGTTCCTTTTGCCCGAGTAAGCAAAATTGAATCCCCAGCCGTTCAGAAAAGGCGCGCGCATCGTCCTCATAAGTGGAGGGTGTGATCAGGCAACATGTGGAAGCATTTAATTTCTGCAGTTTCCGGTAAATTGAGAGCATTTGCCGGATTCCGACGGGAATTTGCGGATGATTATGGAATGCGTAGCAAAATAGAGCGTTATCTTTGAAATATATCCCATGATAGACACTGACCGGAGTGCCGGTAGGATAGCGCTTTAAGAATAGTGCGCGGCAGATTTTCCGATATTCCTCGTCGGGCAGCAGGACGAGCGCTTCCAAAGTGAGTGTACGGCGAAGGCGGTCTAATTTAGCGGAAATGAAGCGTTCCAATCGATAACGCCGATAAACAGTGCAGAATAGCAGGATGCTGGCGCACAGGCATAAGCTCAGCAAAGCAGCGCCGCGTATGGGGGTACCCAGATAGCGCAACAGGAAGAAGAGAAAGATAAGTAGCATAAGTGAGCCCAGAATACAGTCGAGCAGATGCGCTGATGTGCTTTTTCCTCCATAGCAACGATGTTTAAAATAACGAAGTTCTTTGGGATTCAGATTCATCGGAAACCTCCTTTACTGCTGGATAGTATTTCCAATCATGTGGGTTTTGATACCATAAGAAAAGGGAAAGGCTAAATATGAAAACAGGAATTTTAGGCGGATCATTTAATCCACCGCATTTGGGGCACCTTTTTATAGCTCAGTCGGTATATCAGGAATTTGACCTGGATGAAGTACTCCTATTGCCTTTGGGAACGCCGCCGCATAAAACGCATATTGCTCCCAGAGAGGCGCGGGAGATAATGTGCCGTATGCTAGCGAAGGCGGCGGATGGTTTGCAGGTATGTACGATAGAACTGGAGCGACAGGGGTATACCTATACGGTAGATACGCTGCGGCAGATGCGGCAACAATATCCCGGGCACAGTTTTTATTATATTATCGGAACGGATACACTTTTCCAGTTGGAGCACTGGCGCGACTATCGTCAGGTTTTTGAGTATACGGAATTTATATGTGTGCCTCGCCCGGGGGATGACAGAGCGAAGGTGGAGGATAAAATCCGGCAATTCCGCAGAGAATATCAAAAGGAAATTTTGTTGAGCACCGCTGTTGGCCCGAATATTTCCTCTACAGGAGTGCGGGAAGCAATTTGCCAGAACAGAAGCACGGATGGCATGCTGCTGCCGGAAATCAGAGATTATATTGAAAGGATGCAGCTGTATGCAGAAGCGTGAGCAGCGAAAGATTTATGTGGAAAGCATTCGGGAAAGATTGAGCGCGCAACGATTTGCTCATTGCCTGGGCGTGGAAAAGGCAGCGCTTGCACTTGCACAGCAATATGGAGAGAGTGAAGAGCGAGCCAGCACAGCAGCATTGCTGCACGATTATGCCAAGGAGCTTCCAAAATCGCATTTGCTGGATCTGGCCAAACAATATCAGATTGAAATAGACGATGTATATGCAGATTCACCGGGATTATTGCATGGGCCGGTGGCTGCATGTCTGGTGAAGGAGAAGTTTCATATAACGGATGAACTGATTTTAAAGGCGATTAGAAATCATACGGTAGGGGCTGCA
>CAMEMG010000019.1:0-20388 GCA_945927325.1 uncultured Clostridia bacterium
TTTCCGGCATATACGCGTACCGCCCTGCCACTCCACCGGTATGTATGCGCCGCTTACCGCATATGCCCCTATTGTATAGGAAGCATACTGTCGCACAGTTCCCAGCATCGGCGAAGCGCAAAGCTGAAGGAAATAAGCATACGGTTGTTTCAGTGTAATCTCCAACGTATTCTCATCCTCGGCTTGTGCTTTCTGCACAAATTCAATCCCCGGCACTTTCCCTGCAGCAATGGCACAGTTCCAGGAATAAGCCACGTCTTTTGCGGTCAGCACTGTCCCATCCGACCATTTCAAGCCCTTACGCAATTGGAAGCGATAAGTCATCCCATCCGCCGAGCTTTCACAACTCTGTACCAACTCCGGCTGTATCTCTCCTTGTTCATTTTCCCGGTATAATCCGGAAAAACAATTAGCAGCCAGTCCCTTTTCCAAAGAGCTGCTGGATAAAGCAGGATCCATGCTCTCCAATGCGCCGTCAAGGCAGGCGTGCAAAGTATTATCCGGTGTTTTACTCTCCTGAAAATAACTGATGCCTGAAGCCGTCCTGTAATAACCCTGTACGGATTCCCGCAGAAGATAACTGTTTGTTTCATTGAACAGCGGAATCACCCGGCCTGCTTCCAACAGCATTTTTTCCGCTTCCTGTATCAGTTGCGTACGCTGAATCCCCGGCTGCAGCACTACCGCGCTTTCCAACAATCTTTCATATTGCTGCTGTTCGCCCTGCTCCACTTCTTCCTGCAGCTGTGAAGATTGCCAGAGCAATTCCTGAGGTAATCGATCCGTCTGTTCTCTATGACAAGCTGCCAACATGCACAACATCACAGATAAACACAGCGCCATTACTCGAAACAGAGCTTTTTTCATAGCAATCTTCCTCCTGTTTTGAATGAAAAAAAGCGCCTTTCAAGCGCTTTTTTCTGCTCAATAATTTGTCATGGCCAGGTATTGTTCATACAACTTATAGTTGAATTTCAGTTCCATAGCCAAAGCTTCATCAATATCGTCATCCACAATTTCATTATTGCGGACACCGACAACTCTGCCGCCAATTCCCTGTTCCAGCAATTCTACAGCCCGCGCTCCCGTTTTCATCGCCAAAATACGGTCAAAAACGGTAGGCTCACCGCCGCGCTGTGTATATCCAAGCACAACGTGCTTCATATCCCTTCCGGTCTTCTCACGAATATAATCTGCCACTTCTTTGCTGTCCCCAGCGCCTTCAGAAAGTGCAATAATGCTGGTCTCCCGGCCACGCGCAGTTCTTGCCATAATTTCTTCGCAAATGGCATCCAAATCGAATTCAACTTCAGGCACAATAATGAAATCGGCTTCCGCCGCTACGCCGGTATGCAGCGCCATATCTCCGCAATGACGGCCCATGATTTCCACAACGCAAATACGGTCATGAGAAACCATCGTCGTACGGATTTTGGCAATCTCCTGCGCAGCAGTATTTACTGCCGTATCAAAGCCAAGAGTATAATCGGTATAGGCAATATCATTATCGATCGTTCCGGGCAAACCGATGGCCGGCACACCCATATGTGTTAATGCGCGCGCACCCTTAAAACTGCCATCTCCTCCGATGACAATCAATCCCTCTATGCCAAAATCCTTGAGGGTCTGTACCGCTTTTTGTTTGCCCTCATCCGTCAGCATTTCCAGGCACCGTGCGCTTTTGAGGATTGTACCGCCCTGATTGGAAATATATTCTACCTGTTCCGGCAGAAGTTCCGTCAGATCGCCGTTGATTAATCCGGAATAACCTCTGAGCACACCCATGACATCCATTCCCTTGCTTTTAGCCATGCGCACAACCGAATAAATAGCCGCATTCATGACCGGCGTATCGCCGCCGCTTGTAAGTACCGCAATCTTCTTCATATAAATTCTCCAACATACCCTGCAACGGGTATTCTATAAATGAAATAAATGTTATGATACAACGAACTCAGAATCCTCTCTCACCAATACTCACCAACACTTACCAATATGAATCATCTGTTTACAATTCCTGCATTTTTCATACAGGCCAACAAAACGCGTACTATGCTTTTTTATGTGAATTTGCCCAAACTCTGCACAGCACAACGCATATTTTATCATATTTTCCAAGTGCATACAACATAAAATTCGTCAAATAACTTCTATATTATGCATTCCCAGTATATTTTCCAGTTTTTCACGCAGTTCTGCTGAATATTTCACAGATTTCAATGTGTAACGTTTTCCCGTACTGCGCACCAATACTTTGACAGAAGCACCCCATACTTCATAACAACCTTCCAGGGCATTTTTGATAGCGCGTATTTTATTGATATCTTCCTCCTCCAAGGTCAATCGCAATTCACGCACCATTGCCGGCTTTGGCGTTTTCTCGTTTTTATATTCCTGTTTCTTAAAACTCCAGGCAGGCTTTTGCTCAGGCCCGGTATAGGGTTGTACTGCTTCCAACAACAGCTCCGTCTCTTCCCCTACTGCTACACGGGCACGCAGCCGGCAGATCTCGTCCATTTGTATTTCATCTTTATATTGCTCATATGCGGCAGGAAATATCAACACCCCAATGCTGCCTGTCAAATCTTCAAAAGTTGCGTTGGCCATCATCTGCTTTGAACGGCGTGTAGTCCGTGCTTTAAGCTGCGAAAAAATGCCGGCCAGTTCCACCGTCAATCCCTCCATATCCCGCACGGTTTCGGGATTTTCCGCTCTTGCCAATATTTTCTCCACGCTCCAGGCTTCCTGCATCAATTGTTCCGCATATTTCTGCAATGGATGCCCCGAAAGATACATACCGACCTTTTGTTTTTCCAAGGTCAGTTTCAATTTATCATCATATTCCGGAATATCCGGCAATTCCACTGCAGGCAGCGTCGCCTGCCCGCTCAAATCAAACAAACTCATCTGTCCGGAAAGCGCCCGCTTTTCATCTGTCTGGGCATTTTTAAAAATCCGATCGTATACTTCCATCAGCTGAGAGCGCTTCACTCCCATCTCATCAAAAGCACCCGAAAGAATTAACGACTCAAGTTGAGTCTTATTGAGGCTGCTCACATTGCGTTTGACAAAATCCACAAAATCCTGATATGGCCCGTTCTTTCTCCTCTCTTCAAAAACTGCTTCAATAGAATCACCTACGTTGATTAAAGCAGCCAATCCAAAGCGAATTGCTCCATCCTGTACATCAAAGTATTTTTCCGAATGATTAATACTGGGCGGAAGAATCTTGATTCCGCACTGTTTGAGATAACGCATATAATGCGCCACTTTATCCGCGTTGGAAATGAAGCTGTTGATCAACGCCGTCATAAACTCCGCCGTATAATGGCATTTAAGATAGGCAGTCTGATAAGCGACCACAGCATAAGCACAGGCGTGGGATTTATTAAAAGCATACTGTGCAAAGTCCATCATCTGGTCAAATACTTTCTGCGCAGTCCTTTCATCCACACCGCGATGTACCGCTCCTTCAATGCCATCTCCGCCATAGACAAAAATCTGCCGTTCGCGTTCCATGACATCCTTTTTCTTTTTGGCCATTGCCCGGCGCACTTCATCGCTGCGTGCCAAAGAATATCCTGCCATATCACGGACAATCTCCATCACCTGCTCCTGATATACCATACACCCATAAGTGTCTTTCAGAATTTTTTCCAGCATCGGGTGATCGTATTTTACCTGATCCGGATGTCGCTTATATTCAATGTAATCCGGAATTTTGGCCATAGGGCCGGGGCGGAACAGAGAAATTCCCACCATGATATCTCCCAGGTTTTCCGGCTGCAGCCTGCTCATCAGCGAGCGCATGCCGTCACTTTCCAATTGGAAAATGCCATCTGTTTCCCCGGAAGAAATCAACGCATAAACTTCTTTATCCTGAAAATCCAGATGATCGATATCAATTTCTATCCCGCGGTTTTTGCGGATCAGATTTACTGCATCACGGATTACGGTCAGCGTGCGCAATCCGAGAAAGTCCATCTTCAACAATCCCAGTGCCTCAATATTATGCATATTGTACTGAGTCGTTATGCTCTCATCTTTCTTATTGAGTACCAGCGGTGAATAATCTGTTATTGGGCTGGCGGAAATGACCACCGCTGCGGCATGCGTCGAACTTTGCCGGGGCATCCCCTCGATTTTCATAGCCATATCCAGCCATTCGTGTATTTTCTCGTCGGAATCATATTCTTCCCGCAGGCGCGGTGATTCTTCCAAAGCCTGCGAAATCGTCATTTTTACGGCAAAAGGAATCATTTTTGCCACCCGGTCCGCTTCCTGTACGCTGATCCCCATCACGCGAGCCACATCCCGCACCACTTGTTTGGCGCCCAGCGTTCCAAACGTGATCAACTGTGCCACATGATCTTTTCCATACTTTTGTGCCACATATTCAATCACTTCCTGCCGACGTTCAATACAGAAATCAATATCAATATCCGGCATGCTGACTCGAGCCGGATTCAGAAAGCGCTCAAAAAGCAAATTGTATTCAATGGGATCGATATCCGTAATGCCAAGCGCATAGGCCACTATGCTTCCTGCCGCACTGCCTCTGCCCGGCCCCACCATAATATGCTGCTCACGCGCAAAATTCACATAGTCCCAAACAATGAGAAAATAATCGGTAAAGCCCATGGAGTTGATTACACCCAACTCATAAGTCATCCGCTCTTCATGAGCCGAATAATCCTTTCCATAGCGGCGTACCATACCTTCCCGCACCAATGTTTCCAGATACTCTCGATCTGTATAGCCCTCAGGCACTTCATAGGTAGGCATATGAAAGACGCCCTGTTCAATCTCCACATTGCATGCCTCCGCAATGCGCAGGGTATTCTCCAAAGCCTCGGGAATATAGCCGAAAAGTTCCTGCATTTCCGCTTCGCTTTTGATATAGAACTCATCTGTTTGAAACAATCCGCCGCCGTCTGCCAGCGTACGCCCCATCTGCAGGCACATTAAAATATCCTGCGCTCTGGCATCTTCTTTTTCTACATAATGGCTGTCGTTGGTCGCTATCAGCGGAATATCCAGTTCCCGAGCCATGGCAATCAGCAACGGGTTTACCAACTTTTCTTCCTGCAGACCATGATCCTGCAATTCAATATAAAAATCCGACCCAAATATCTCCTTAAGGCGCAGCGCCAGTTCCCTTGCTTCCTTCTGTCTGCCGGTCAATAACATCTGCGGAATATCTCCGCCAATACAGGCAGAAGTGCAAATCACACCTTCGGCATATTGTGCCAGCGTATCATAATCAATACGCGGCTTATAATAATATCCCTCCAAAAAGCCGATAGAGCAAAGGCTCATCAGGTTCTGATATCCCTGTTGATTTTTAGCTAACAGCAACAGATGCGCATATTCCCGATTTTTGCTGGTTTTTTCATGCAAATCTGCTGTTACATATGCCTCAAAACCTAAGATTGGCTTTACACCCTGCTTTTTTGCCGCATTATAAAAATCTACTACACCATACATCGCGCCATGGTCCGTGATGGCAATCGCCGGCTGCCCTAACGCTTTGGCCTTGTTGATAATATCTCCAATACGAGCTGCTCCATCCAACAGACTATATTCACTGTGGACATGCAGATGTACAAATCCGCCCATATGCGCTCCTCCTCGTTATCTGTTCTCATGCATTCGATAAATTAATTTATTATACCATATTTTTTCTCAGGATTGTTCCTATAATAACAGAAAACTCTTTGCCTTTACGCTCTCCTTTCGCTATAATAGAACCAGATGAAAGATTATTAGAAAGAATGGAGTTGTGTTTTATGCAGTATAAACTGATCGCCATCGATATGGATGGCACTCTCATTACCAGTGATAAAAAAATTACCGAACGTTCTGTGCGGGCCATGCAGGAGGCAGAGGCTGCCGGCGCTTATGTAGTATTGGCTTCCGGACGTATGGCTGCAAATGTCAAAGTGCTGGCAAAGGATCTGGGGCTGCATTCTCCAGCCATCTGCGGAGGCGGCTCTCAGGTAGTTGATTCTGATTATAACCTGATTCACACCTGCTATATCCAGCCCGAAATTGCAAAACAGGTTTTGGAAGTTTGCCGGCAGGAAGGCCTGTATGTGCAAATCTTTGAAGATGGTAATTACATCTTCCAAAAGCATACACCTTCCAGCGATGTATACCACGAGATCAGTGGCCTCAATCCGGTAGAGGATCCGCACCTGTTTGAACGCGAACACATTGAGACCCCCAAAATTCTGATTATTGAATCGCCCGAACGTTTGAAAGAGATTCAACCGATGCTGACAGAACGTTTCCCCATGCTCAACATCGGGCGCTCCCGCCCCACTTTCCTGGAGCTTAACAATCCTGAAGGAAACAAAGGAGTCGCGCTCAAGGTATTAGCTGAAAAATTAGGTCTGCAGCAGAGCGAGCTGATTGCCATCGGTGATAACCAAATCGACGCCAGCATGATCGAATATGCAGGCCTGGGCGTAGCAGTCGGCAACGCATTAGATGAAATTAAGGAAATTGCAGATTATATCTCTGCAGACAACGATCACGAAGGCGTTACCGAAGTGATTGAAAAATTTATTCTGAGAAAGTAATTACCTATGAAAAAAACCATCAAAGTAAAAAAATTTATCGAAGGTCTACAGCTTACTCCTATTTATTTGGGAGGGCAAAAAACACTTAATATCCATTCCAGTGACCTTAATCGACCAGGGCTTCAATTGAGTGGTTTTTTCGAATATTTTTCCATGGATCGGGTGCAACTATTCGGTAAAGGCGAAATCGAATACCTGAAAAGCCTGGATCCTGCTGTTCGGCAGGAGCGTCTGGAAACTTATTTCAGTTATCCGATTCCCTGTGTTATCATTTCCCGCGATCAGTATCCGGATGAGCAGATTATTGAAGTAGCCCGCAAATACGACGTTCCTTTATTCCTCTCTTCCTTGGATACCATGAAGATTTCCAATCTCGTTTCCATTTTTCTGGATAACGAGCTTGCGCCAACCATTGCCCGGCACGGAGGCCTGATCGATGTCTATGGCGTGGGTGTATTTCTCACCGGTGAATCCGGGATCGGCAAAAGCGAAACTGCTCTGGAACTGCTGAAGCGCGGCCATCGCATGATTGCTGATGACGTTGTTGAAATACGCAAGATTTCGGATAACGTCCTGATAGGCCGCTCGCCAGACGTTATACGGCACTTGATGGAAATCCGCGGGATCGGTCTGGTCGATGTTTCCGTATTGTATGGCATGGGTGCCGTTATGGAAAGCAAGACCATCACTCTGTGCATCCATTTGGTAGCCGGCGATGTAAAAGATATTGATCGTCTGGGCGTCAATACAGAATATACTACTTTATTAGGTATTGACGTACCGAAAATCACCATTCCCGTGCGCCCCGGCCGTAACCTGGCTATCATCATTGAAGTGGCAGCAATGAATTTCCGTCTCAAATCTTTGGGGCATAACCCTGCCGAATCTTTGGATCAGGATTTGCTCAACCTGCTCGGTTGAGCATCATATCTGCCCGCTTTCCCCACATATAAATAGAGTAAAAGCAACAGAGGTAATTCATGAAAAAAGCTTTTACTCTTTTTTTATGCCTTGCACTGGCCGGTCTGCTCTTTTTGTCCCCGGCGCTCATTATGCAGGGCATTCATAAAAACACATATACCCTTTGGAAACAAAAGAAACAAAACAGCTATACCGGCAATTTAACTCTTTGGCACGTCGTTTCTTTTAAGACCGGTGGAGAAACGGGAGTTTCCTATTTGAAATCCCGCATCCGCGCTTTCGAAAAAAACAATCCTTACGTTTTCATCCAGCTAAAGGCACTCACAGCGGAAGAAGCCGAAGCTGCCATTGCCGCAGGAGAATTCCCAGACCTGATTTCCTTTCCACTCGGGTTTGATATCAGTGCCTCTCAATTGAGCGAATTGCCCGATCAGCATTGTCTGCTGCAACCCTACCGCAATATCGGGCGCTATCAAAACGCCTTATACGCTTATCCCTATATGGCCGATTTTTATACCCTCTGCTGTAACCAGGATGTTCTTTTCTATGATGATATTTCATTGCCTTTTGACAGTGAATTATCAGCCGATGCTCTCTCTGAACTGACCGAAGCATTTGCGCACAGCACCTCTGCCGAGCTCTCATTAGGCAGTACTGCAGCTTTCTATGCTCCGCTCAGTTATCAATTTGTCAGAGACGGAAGCCTTTCTTCAGAGCACCTTCAATTTTGGCAGCGGGACCTTTATCGAACTTCGAGTGACTTTTGGGAGAAGCAAAGCTCCTTACTTCTCTGCCCTGCTGCAGAAGCCAAAAAAGCAGATGCACAAAACCAGACTAATGCGATCACCCTCAAAACTTATGCCTTTTCCGACTACACGGATCTTTGCCAATTCATTGCCGTCCGTGCAAATTTGGAGACTGCTAAAGAGCAAATGTGCCAAGCCTTTGCCGCGTCCCTTCTCTCCGATACGGCTCAAAAAAGCCTGACCTCTCTTTATATGCTTCCTACCACTTCACAGGAAGAAATCTATGAAGATACTCCTCTGTATCTGCAGGAATATGCGCATATGAGCCATTCCGCCTGTATTCCCAATCATTTCGCCCTGGCTTCTGCCGGCACTCAAGATAATCATTTGCTCTTTTCCGATATCACGCAATGCCGCGAAATATTACAGTTGGGTAAATAAACAGCTTTCTTTGTTGAATAAAAGTACCGTTTCGTGTAAAATTGAAATTGAAATCATAAACTGTATGCACGATAGGCGGCATCACTGCCGCTTATGTTCAAAGGATACTTCATGGATCAGAATTTTCTTGATTTGCTTTCAAAAAATGGAATTGCCTTTCGAGTACATGCACCAATGGCAGAATATACTACATTCCGCACCGGCGGCCCGGCAGACCTCATCGTTTTCCCTTCCGACGAAAACCAGCTTGCCTTTTGCCTTGGGCTGTTCTCAGGAGAATTTCTCCTTCTTGGCAACTGTTCCAATATTTTAGTAAGCGACCGCGGTATTGCCGGCGCAGTGATTCTATTGGGGAAAAATTTTTCACGCATCACCATCGAAGGTCGTTGCATTACGGCACAGGCCGGCGCTAAACTTTCCGCATTGTGCGGAACCGCATTAGAAGCAGGTTTAACGGGGTTGGAATTCGCTTCCGGTATTCCGGGTACTGTTGGCGGAGGAATTTATATGAATGCCGGAGCCTATGGCGGAGAGCTTTCGCAATTTGTCCAATCCGTGCGCGCTATGGATGCCCAAGGTAATATTTTACAGTTTTCCTCGTCGGAATTGGCTATGGAATATCGGCACAGCATTTTTATGGAACGGGAATTTGCAATTCTTTCCGCTTCTTTCCTGTTGGAGCATGGCGATGTTGATGCTGCCAAACAGCGCGTTCGAGAATTGAATGCAGCCCGTCGTTGCAAACAACCTCTGGAATACCCCAGCGCGGGCAGCACTTTCAAGCGCCCGGAAGGTTATTATGCCGGCGCCCTCATCGAACAATGCGGGCTCAAAGGATTTTCCATCGGCGGAGCTCAGGTTTCCGAAAAACATGCCGGTTTTATCATTAACACCGGCAATGCTACAACCGATGACATTCGAGCGTTAATTGCACATATACAGAATTGTGTTTTGCATAACTTTGGCGTCTTATTAGAACCAGAAGTCCGACTGATCGGCCGTACATGAGCTTCATCTCCGGCACTATCTGCAAAAGCCGGCTGAGGTGCAGTCTCAAAATGGCAGAAAGGAATTTACAATATGAAAGTAACCATCATTACCGGAATTTCCGGTGCCGGAAAATCTTCTGCACTCAAAACCTTAGAAGATATTGATTTCCTGTGTGCAGATAATATTCCTCCGGCATTGATCCCTCAATTTGTAAAGATTTGTATGGACAGCCCCAATCCGCCCAAAAATATTGCTTTAGCTGCCGATATGCGTATGGGAGCAATGTTTGAAGCTATTTATGACGCCATTGAAGAACTGAAGCAGATGGATGTGGAGTTGGATATCATTTTTCTGGACGCTTCGGACAATGCTTTGGTCAGCCGTTTTACGCAAACCCGGCGCAAACACCCGCTTTCCGGCAGCGGCAATGTACTTTCCGGTATTTTTGCAGAGCGGGAACGTTTACAGCGTATCAAGGATATGGCCTCTTACGTACTGGATACCAGTACTTATACCGTACGTCAGCTATCTGCAGTATTGCATCGCCGTTATCGGGAACAGGCAGACCTCCGGCTATTAATGTCGGTTATTTCCTTTGGCTACAAACGCGGCATCCCCATCGACGCGGATCTGGTATTTGATATGCGTTTTCTGCCCAATCCGTTTTATATCGATGATTTTCGGACAAGTACCGGTATGGATCCAAAGGTGCGCAATTATGTTCTCAGCTTTCCGGAAGCACAGTTTTTCCTGGAAGAGGCATGCAAGATGGTCTGTCACCTTGCTCCATACTACCTGCAGCAGGATAAAAAGCAATTGACTATTGCCATCGGCTGCACGGGCGGTATGCATCGCAGCGTCGCCTTGGCAGAAGCTCTTTATCAGAAATTATTGGCTGAAAACTGCCGCGCTACGGTAGAGCACCGAGATATTAATTTGGAGCAGGCAGCCGTGCGCCGCAGGTTTCCCGGTTAATCCCGGCAGAGGAGCGTAAATATATGCAATCTTTTTCTTCTCGTGTAAAGGAAGATCTCTGTCAGTCAAGTATCCGGCATTTGCATTGTGCCCGCGCAGAACTGGCCGGCATTGCTCATGCCTGCGGCGCGCTCTCTCTGGGGGCAGACGGCATGCATATCAAAATATCCACAGAGCATAAAAGTGTTGTTACCCGTGTATTTTCTCTGGTAAAAAAGCTATATCAGACAGAGTGCCAGCTGATTCAAAGCAGCAACCAATTGCAAAAAGAGATCTATCAATTGAAAATACAACCTCCGGATTTCCCATGTTTTCTGCACGATTTAGCTATTCCCATGGGATTCCGCTTTACCATAGACTGCCGAAGCGAGTTGTTTCAACAGCTAGTGGAGCGTAATTGCTGTAAAGCAGCTTATCTGCGCGGTGCCCTTCTGGGTGGCGGTATCATTTCCGATCCGCAGAAGAATTATCATCTGGAATTGATATCCGGCTCTCAATCGACAGCAGAAGCGGTAATTTCTGTATTGGCGGATTTTAATCTGCATGCTAAATATTTGGAACGCAAAAACGGCTATTCCGCTTATTTGAAAGATGCTCAAAGCATCAGTGAAGTCTTAACCATTACTGGCGCACATAGCTGCATGCTGGAGTTGGAAAATGCCCGGATGCTGAAAGATATCCGCAATACTGTTAACCGACAAATCAATTTTGAAAATGCCAAT
Source organism: uncultured Clostridia bacterium (assembly GCA_945927325.1). GTDB lineage: Bacteria > Bacillota > Clostridia > Christensenellales > Christensenellaceae > QANA01. The sequence goes on from CAMEMG010000019.1 coordinate 11,380, forward strand.
ATTGATAAGGTCGTGCGTGCTGCGATGACTCAAATTGAAAATATTCAATTAATTGCACAATATCAGGGCTTGGATAGCCTGTCGCCGTCTTTGCAGGAGGCTGCGCACCTGCGCCTTGCTTATCCGGAAGCACCGCTCAGCGAGCTGGCTTCCATGAGCGACGGCATCAGCCGTTCAGGCATCAACAATCGTCTGAGAAAAATTGCGGAGATTGCAGACGCGATTCGCGCTACACTCCCGGATCCATCATAAACATCATACATATATAGGAGGATCATCATGTTATATAAGGAACTCACCATTCATATCCCTTCCGGATTGAAATCCAAAGGAGCTGCCATGTTTACTCAGGTTGCAGGCCATTTTGAATCGCAGATCCTGATCGAATGCGAAAACAAAAAAATCAATGGCAAAAGCATTATGGGGATACTCTCTCTCGGCATCCCGGAAGGCGGCAAAATAACAGTTGTTGCCAATGGCAAAGATGAGCAGGAAGCAATTTCTGCCCTGGAGCAATTGGCTGAAACTGGTGAGTTGGCACCGGAAATGAGATGACTTGAAAAATAGAACCTGAAATCTGTATTCTCCCATGCGGAAAATATTCCTTCATTGCACCTGCTGCAATCCAGGTTCCATATTCAATCAAATTCTATAGAACAGCGGAAAATGCACTGGTCGCATACCCAAATACCGGGTTTCCGTGCATTTTCCGATCCTATTGGTAAATTATACTTTTAACCCATTTTACGCGTAATTTGTCAGATTTCACGTATTTTGGATATATTTCTGAGAGATATTGCAGATTCTATTCGCGATTATTTTTACGCGTAAAAGCTATGCTTTGATATGAATTTTTAAATGTAAACTATTTTATAAAATAGGTTGACATAAAGCTCTTTCCATGGTATGCTACGGATACCATTTTTTAAGAGGTATTTTATGCAACCTATTCGCCTTTCTGCTTCCAAGGCTTTATTCAGCCCAAAGAATATTGCCTATATGGCCTTGTTCAGCGCCCTTACAGCTATCTGTTCCTGGATTTCCATACCTACCTTAGTCCCTTTTACATTGCAGACTTTCGCCATCTTCCTTATGGTAGGTTTATTAGGCACTAAGCGTTCTTTACTGAGTATATTGATTTATCTGTTATTGGGAGCGATCGGCTTGCCTGTTTTTGCCGGTTTTTCCGGTGGCTTGGGCATTTTATTTGGTACTACTGGCGGTTATCTCATTGGCTTTTTCTTTTTAGCGCTTACAGCTGGGCTGATCATCAACCGATTCGGCCATAGTTTTCCCATATTAATTGCAGCTTTCTTTTGCGGTTTGCTGGTCTGCTATTGTTTCGGTACTGCCTGGTTTTTAATCGTCTATGCTCGCAACACCGGGCCCATTGGCCTTGGCACTGCCCTTTCCTGGTGTGTAATTCCTTTTTTGCTTCCGGATACCATTAAAATAGTCTTGGCAGCCCTTGCAGTAAAAAGACTTTGGCAGCATTTTTAATGCTCCAAAGCCTCTTTTTATTACTTATTTGAAAGATATTCCTTTAAAAACAGAATTGCTTCACGGTAGCCTTCAAAGCCCTTCCCATAAATTGATTTTTTGCAAACCAATGACGGATAGGAAACATGGCGGAACTCTTCCCGTTCATAAATATCCGAAAGGTGAACTTCTACTGCCGGAATACACACCGCTTTTAAAGCGTCCAAAATGGCAACGCTGGTATGTGTATAAGCTGCCGGATTGATAACAATGCCATCTACCCGATTTAAATAAGCCTGCTGAATGGCATCTACAATTGCGCCTTCATGGTTTGATTGAAAGCATTCCACTTGAATCTGTTCTTCTTCACAGACTTTTTCCACAAAAGATAATAATTGCGAAAAGGTTTGTGCCCCATAGATATCCGGCTCGCGAATCCCCAGAAAATTGAGATTGGGCCCATTAATGACCAATAATTTCATAACTTCAGTTCCTCCTTAATTTTTTCAGCTGTCTGTCGTACGCCGATGCAGGCCACTGCGCGCTCGCTCCAGCCGCGATAGAGCGGCATGCGTTCCTTCGCCAACGTCTGCACACTTCGACTCTGAGAAACCGGCCGCCCTGCCACCGAAAGTTCTTCAATCGGCCGCTCCAGCATGATGATATTACCGTTCTGTCGCAAAATATCCAGATTACAAGCTTGCGTAACTACACCGCCACCGGTCGATATGATCAGGCCGCTGCGTTTGCATACTTCGGATAATACTTCCGTTTCCAATTTTCTGAACGCCTTCTCTCCCTGTTCTGCAAAGAGCTCAGGAATACTTTTGCCGATGCGCTCTACAATGCATGCATCAATATCCACGCTCTCCCGACCGCATAACTTTCCCAATGCACGGCCAATCGTCGTTTTTCCACATCCCGGCATGCCAATCAGTATCACATTCTTCGTCTGTCGCTCAATTTGCGCCGTTATCTCATCAATTCGCTCTTCGGCAATCTCTGTCTCCGTGAAAATCTCACAAGCGCGTTTTGCCTGCGCAACCAGCATGGGTAACCCATTGATGCAGGGAATCCCCAACCTTTCCGCATCCAGCAGCAATTTAGTTCTGGCAGGATTATAAATAATATCCACCACCGCTTCGCATTGCCGAAACGGCGTAAGATCCAATGGCGCTTTGCCATTATTCGGATACATGCCTACCGGCGTTGTATTGACAATAATTTGCGCATCATAATTGCGCTCCAGGTTCTGATAATTATCTTCCCCGCTGCGGGAGATAATTCGAATTTCTGCCGCCCCTTCTTCTTGCAACACCGTGCGCGCTGTCAATGAACCGCCGCCGCTGCCCAATACCAGCGCTTTCTTTCCCTGCACCTGCACGCCCAACTTTTTTAGCAGATACAAAAATCCGTCATAATCGGTATTATCCCCGTAAAGCGTTCCGTCTTTGCGCTTTTTTACCGTATTGACACAACCAATGCGCTGTGCCCGCGGCGAAATTTCCTGTAAAAACGGCAGCACTGTTTTCTTATAAGGGATCGTCACATTCAAGCCGTCAAAGGCTTTGCGCGCAAAAAAATCTTCCAATTGCTGCAGAGTCTGTTCGTACAATCCATAGTGATAATCCGCCAACTGCTCATGAATCTGCGGAGAAAAACTGTGCCCCAGCTTTTCTCCCAACAACCCATACGTTCCCGCCATCAAATAACCTCCGAATAACTGCCTAAATATTTGAATTCTTCACAAAGGCCATCCAGTTCTGCCATCAATTCCGCAAATTTTGGAGAATAAATCGAGGTTTCCAAATCAAAATAGAACATGAATTCAAAATCCCGATCGGGCAGAGGCCGGCTTTCCAGTTTAATCAGGTTGATATTTAAGGAGTAGAAGCGAGCCAGTACCTTATAAAGAGAACCGGGGCGATGCGGCAATATCATCATAATACTCGTCTTATCTGCTCCCGGATAAATCTCCGGCTGTTTTGAAATGCAAATGAAACGGGTATAATTATTCCCCTTATCCTGCACGGAGGAAGCAAGACATTCCAAACCGTAAAGTTCTGCACAGGCCCGGGAAGAAAGTGCCCCCACATCTCTTCTTTCCGACTGTGCTGTCATTTGTGCGGCTATTGCCGTATTTGCGCAAACGGTTGCCTTGACGTCTCCCAGGCTTTTAATGAACTCCGTGCTCTGGTTGATCGCCTGTTCGTGAGAATAGATTTCTTTGATTTCTTCCAGTTTTGTTCCCTTTTTTGCCAGCAGGTTATGATCTACCTTTAGGCGTACACTTCTCACAATGTTAAAATTATATTTCATCATGAGGTCGTAGATTTTATTAACTGATCCGGCTGTGCTGTTTTCCAGCGGCAATACGCCATACCGGCAAAGGCCATGATCCACCGCAGAAAACACGCCTTCAAAACTATTGAAATACATGATGCTGGATCTGGAAAACAGCTTATCACAAGCCTGTTGAGAATATGCGCCCTCTACCCCCTGGCAGGCAACAATCGCATTTTCCGGAAACAGTTGCGGTGTTTCGGAGATTGTTTGCTGAATTCGAGTCTTCAATGGAGAATCCGGATGCAGCATCTTTTCCTGACAAGCCTTGCTCATATCCATAATATCGGAATACAACGCATAGGCATAGGTGGATAATTCCTCCCCTGCTTTTTTGCTGATTTCAGATAGTTTTGTTCTCTCTCGGGCACTGTCCAATATAGGCAGTTGATGTTGCTGTTTATATGCTGCTATCTGTTTGGATACCTCCATTCTTTGTTGGAACAGCTCCAGCATTTTTTCATCAATCCCATCGATTTGTGTACGTAACTCTTCCAGATTCATCTCATCTCTCCTTTTTATAACTCAAAAATGCGTCATAAACGGCAATCGCAGCCGCTGCTTCCACACAAGGTACTGCTCTCGGCACAATACAGGGATCATGCCTTCCCTGTATCACTAATGGCGTTTGCTTTTCCTGTGTCAGGCTTATGCTCTGCTGTTCCCTGCCGATAGAAGGCGTTGGTTTCAACGCAACCCGGAACAGGATAGGCATGCCCGAAGTAATTCCGCCCAGAATACCTCCATGGCGATTAGTTGCCGTATACACTTTCCCATCCCGCATACAATAAGCATCGTTATTTTCAGAACCCCGCAGAGCAGCACAGGCAAATCCGTTTCCAAATTCCAACCCCTTTACAGCCGGAATACCAAACAGGATTGCGGCCAACCGATTTTCCATTCCCAGAAACATGGGATCCCCTAATCCTGCCGGCACACCTACGACCGCACACTCTATAATTCCGCCCACGGAATCCTTTTCCCGGCGAGCCGCCTCAATTGCTTCTCGCATTTGCTCTCCCTGCAAATCATTCAGTACCGGGAATTCCTTTTGCATGACAGCAGCCAATGCTTCTCCCTGCATATCAACTGCATCCAGAGCGTCATCGGAGATGCCCGCAATCGATTGTATATGCGCACCTATATGGATTCCTTCCTGCTCCAACAGCTGCATACAAATTCCCCCGGCAATACATAGCGGTGCCGTCAAACGGCCGGAAAAGTGTCCACCACCGGCCACATCCTGTGCTCCGCCAAATTTCATCTGTGCCGTATAATCAGCATGCGCCGGCCTTGGAACCTCTCTTAAATTGCTGTAATCCTGAGAACGCGTATCCCGATTACGAATTATCGCCGCAAAGGGAGCACCACACGTTTTACCTTCAACCATGCCGCCCAATACTTCCGGCAGATCCTCTTCTTTCCGTTTTGTAGAATAAGCATTCCGCCCCGGTGCCCGGCGCGCCATAAATGCTGCCAGCTGCTGCATATCAATCCTTTTTCCTGCTGGTAATCCATCAATGCTGACGCCAATTGCCGCCGAATGCGATTGCCCAAAAATAGAAATATGTATATTTTCTCCGTAGATAGAACCCATCTATGCATTCTCCTTTTTTAGCTGTGCTCCCAATTGCTGCATATCTGCAAAAAACCCCGGATACGATTTATTTACTGCTTCGGCGCCGCAGATAACCACAGGTTCGGTGCACAGACAGGCTGCAATCGCCGCCATCATGGCAATCCGATGGTCACCATATGCCTGTACTACGCCTCCCTGCAGCTTCCCTTTACCCTGAATTATGAATCCATCCTCCTGCAGCTGCACTTCGGCGCCCAGCGTGTGCAGTACTTCATATACTGTTTGTAGACGATCGCTTTCCTTGATACGCAGGCGCCCAGCGTTGTAAATATGCGTCTGCCCCTGCGCAGCACATGCTACCACGCTAAGAATAGGCACCAGATCGGGAATATTGCCTGCATCAATCGCAATTCCATGCAGTGGAGCCGGCGCAACACGGCATGCATCCTTTGTTTGTTCCACCTGTGCACCAAATTGCCGCAACAAAGAAAGCACCTGACGATCCCCCTGCAGCGAATCAGCCCAAAGGCCATTGCAATAGATCCCTTTCCCCTGCAAAGCACCTGCACACAGCCAAAATGCCGCGTTTGACCAATCCCCTTCTACTTTACAAATTTCCGGTGCCTGATAATATTGGCCACCTGCAATCTGAAACGTTTGTCCCTGCTGGCGAATACAAATCCCCGTCTGTTCCAATGCCTGCAAAGTCATTTGAATATAGGGCAATGATTCCACCTTGCCGGTCAGCCGTAACGTACTGTCTCCCTCCAGCAGCGGTAATGCAAAAAGCAATCCGCTTGTAAATTGCGAGGAAACATTCCCGGGCAATTCATATGCTCCACTGTGCAACGCTCCACTACAACAGAGCGGCGTCTGAGCCTGCGGGCTCAATGTGCATCCATGCAATTGCAGCTGTTCATATAGTGGCGAAAGCGGCCGCTGCGGCAAACGGCCTTCTCCATAAAACTGCGTAGAACCTTCTAAAGCACAGGCAACAGGCAATAAAAAGCGCAGCGTAGAACCACTTTCCCGACAATACAATTTTCGCTCCTTCTGCAGCGCTTTCCAAACAGGCACCACCGAAAAATAATCATTTTCCCGCCGAATTTGTGCTCCCAAAGCGTTCAGACAGTCCGCCGTCGCTTCAATATCCTGCGAAGTCTCGCTACACAGCACCTTGCTTGGCTGCTGCGATAATGCAGCGCAAATAAGCAGACGATGCGCATGAGACTTGGAAGCTATCGCTTTGAGTTCCCCGCTCAGCGCCGCCCTTTGAATCGTTACCTGCATGGCTTCCTCCTTGCCGATATTCCTGCCTCTATGAAGTTCTGCAGCTCTTCTACCGGAATTTTCCGAATACAGCAATGCCCAATGCGCTCGGGTAGAATCAAGTTAATGCTGCTTCCATTGCGTTTTTTATCCGACAATGCCGCCCGGCAAAGTTGATCTGCCGTATATTCCGTCTGTACAGGCAAATGATACCTGGTAACCATCTGCTCTATTTCCAGCACGCATTGTTCGCTGCAAAGCCCTTGTTTGGCTGCAGCTTCCGCCGCAATGCACATGCCGATCGCCACTGCACTGCCATGCGAAATCATAAAATGACTATTTGCTTCTATTGCATGCCCAATGGTGTGCCCAAAATTCAGCAGCTGGCGTACTCCATGATCCTGCTCATCCTGCATGACAACATCCCGCTTTAATTGTACGCAACGGGCAATCACACGTTCAATCTGAGGTTGAATAGGCTGCTTCAGCCATTCAAATAATTCCGCATCCAAAATCACACCGTATTTGATCACTTCTGCACAACCATCGGCAAAAATCTGCGGCGGCAGCGTATGCAGGGCAGTCGGATCACACAACACCACGTTCGGTTGATAAAAAGCGCCTGCCAGATTCTTGCCCGCATCCAAATCGATGGCTGTTTTTCCGCCCACAGAGGAATCAACCATAGCCAACAGAGTTGTCGGAATCTGCATATAAGCAATTCCGCGCAAAAAAGTCGCCGCTGCAAAGCCTGCCAAATCTCCCGGGACTCCTCCTCCCAACGCAATCACACAATCGCTGCGGGTAACCTTCTGCCGCGCCAGGAAATTCAGTAAAGCAATATAGTTTTCCGCATTCTTGGAGGCTTCGCCGCTGTCAATGACAAATTTTACCACTTCATATCCATGGGTGCGCAACGAGGCTTCCACTTTTTCCGCATAGAGCCGATCCACTGTATCATCGGTAACAATAGCCGCTTTTTCGCCGCCCAAGATCTCTCTTGCATATTCGCCCGCCTGTTCTAAAAGCCCTGCTCCGATATGTACTTTATAAGCTTTGGATGCTTCAACATTTACCGTGATCATCTGCCGCCGTCTACCTCCTCTTTGCAGATACGCCCATCGCGCAGCAATTCCCAGAGCATCGGTGCATTTTCCTGCTCCAAAGCAATTTTATACTGTTCCAGAGAATGCATGAGAATATTAATTTCCCGAATCAGTTTCTGGCGATTATCCATGAAAAGTTCCGTCCACATATTCTCATTCAGCCAGGCCACACGCGTCAAATCCTTATAACTTCCTGCCGAAAAGCCTTTATGTTCCTTTGCTGCCGGGCTTTTAATAAATGCGTTGGAGACGATATGTGCCATTTGAGAAGTAAAAGCGATCATTTCATCGTGCTTATCCGCCGTTGTGATTACCGTTCTTCCAAATCCCACCGGCTCCAGCATCTGCTTTGCCCGATCCAATAATTCAATATCATCATAGGTCGGAGGAACCAAAATCATGGATGCGCCCTTAAACAAGCTGGCTCTGCTTTTGCCAAAGCCGGAATATTGTGTACCCGCCATAGGGTGCCCACCAATAAAAGTAAATCCATACTGCTGTGCAATAGGGAAACAGGCATCGCAGACGACCTGCTTTACACCGCAGCAATCGATCACCAGAGTCGATTTGCTGATTTTCGCTGCATGCGCCTGCAAATAATCAATCGCCGCCTGTGGATACAGCGCAATAAGCAGTAAATCACAATCCGGCAGCACCGTTTCATCCAGCACCCCATCAATTGCCTCTACCGTCTGCGCCAGGAGCATAGTTCCCTCATCCCGATCGAATCCGTATACTTCCGCTTCTCCGCTTTCCTTATACGCTTTTGCCAATGAACCGCCAATCAATCCTAAACCGACAATGCCTACCTTCATCATTCAAAAATCACCTCACGAATCTTTCTCACCCGTTCGGCTACATCGGCAAACTCTGCCGGCGTAATCGATTGCGCTCCGTCGCACAGTGCATTTTTGGGGTCATTATTTACCTCGATCATTAATCCATCCGCACCTGCTGCCGCCGCCGCCATCGCCATCGGTTTTACCAACCGTGCGGCACCGGTTGCATGGCTTGGATCCACGACGACCGGAAGATGCGTCAGTTCCTTCAGCATGGGGACAGCCGCCAGATCCAACGTATTACGCGTATATGTCTCGAAAGTACGAATCCCTCGTTCACAAAGAATCACTCGTTCATTGCCGCCGGACATAATATATTCCGCACTCATCAACAATTCTTTCATGGTGTTGGCCAAACCGCGCTTCAACAAAATTACCTTATCAGTACGTCCCA
>CAMEMG010000020.1:0-19847 GCA_945927325.1 uncultured Clostridia bacterium
TCACGGATTGGGGTCGCACCCATGGAGATCAACTTGTGAATCGTTTCCCCATTGCCGCCGCCATCCCTTTTATCAATGACAAATACATCCCGGTTTGCATCACAGGCATAATTGACCGTAATATTTGCACCGCTGCGCAATCCGGCCTCTCCCAACACAACGCCCTGCGCAAGGCCGGCAATAATACGGTTGCGCAGCGGAAAATGCCTGGGATTCGGCGTCGTACCCGGAGGATATTCGCTCACAACAGCACCCCGCTCACAAATCTGCGCATATAATTCCGCATTTTCCTGAGGATAGATAATATCTACACCGCAGCCCAGCACGGCAATCGTTTGCCCATGTGCATCCAAAGCGCCCCAATGGCACTGCGTATCAATGCCGCGCGCCATTCCGGAAACGACAGTAATATCCTGCGCAGCCAATGCACCCGCCACTTCCCGGGCTGCTGCCGCGCCTTTGCGCGAAACATATCTGGAGCCGACCATGGCCACGCTCTTTTCCGGGAATTCTTGCAGTCGACCCACAGCATACAATATGGCCGGCGGCCGCCACAAATCCTTGAGCAACTTCGGATATCCGGCACTGATGGCCGTATAAATACGGATTCCCTGCCCTTCGATCCGCTCCACTTCCTCCAATAGCAAAGCAATATTAGCCCGCTGCCGCAGCAGTGTTCTTGTCTGCTCCGAAAACCGAAATGGCTTCTGCTCCAATAACTGCGGCTCTGTGAACAACTGTTCCAGTGATAATCCGGCATTGGCTGCAGCAAAAATACTGCCGATGCCCACGCCCGGGCAGGAAGCTAACCAATACCAGTAAAGTTCCTTAGTCGTCATTGGCATAAGCTCAACCTCCCCAATATTTGCGATCCAGCGTGCGGTATTGAATTGCCTCTGCCAAATGTGCCTCCTCAATCTGCTCCGCGCCCGCCAGATCGGCAATCGTGCGTGCCACCATCAGAATGCGCGTATAAGCGCGCGCACTCAGCTGCATCACCGAAAATGCCGACTCCATCAGCGCCTGTGCCCCCGGCCGCAAAGCGCAGTAGCGGTTGAGCAGTTCCCCTTTCAGCTGGCTGTTGGCGTAAATACCCTGACCGCGATAGCGTTCCCGCTGCAATGCCCGCGCTGCATCTACTCGCTTCTTTACCTGTTCGGAGCTCTCTTCCGGCGTTTGTCTTTCCAATTCGCTGTAAGTCGGCCGCGCCACTTCCAGATGCAGATCAATGCGATCCAGAAGCGGGGAACTGACTCTGGCCAGATAGCGGCTGATCTGATGCGGCGTGCAACGGCATTGCCGCTCGGCGTCGCCATAATAGCCGCAGGGGCAGGGATTCATAGAAGCAGCCAGCATAAATCTGGCCGGATATTCCACTTTTGCATTGACCCGTGCCACCGAAACAAATCCATCTTCCAACGGCTGCCGCATCGCTTCCAGGGATTCTCTGCGAAATTCAGGCAGCTCATCCAGAAAAAGAACGCCGCCATGCGCCAGGCTTACTTCGCCCGGCCTGGCTTTACTGCCGCCGCCAATCAATGCCGCTGCCGAAGCGGAATGATGCGGGCTGCGAAAAGGCCGGCTTGCTACAATGGGCGCCCCCCGCAACTCACCCGCAATGGAATGGATTTTGGTGATATCCAATGCTTCTTCAAAGCTCAAATCCGGCATAATAGTGGGAATCGCCCGCGCCAACATGGTTTTGCCAGAACCGGGCGGGCCAATCAGCAATATATTATGATTTCCAGCCACTGCAATTTCCATTGCCCGTTTAGCCTGTGCCTGGCCTTTGATATATTGAAAATCCGCATTGCCGGATGGCTGTTTCAGATTGCAAAAAGCAGCTTGTTTTGCATAGACAGGCGGTTGTTCTCCCTTGAGAATACGCACCACTTCAGCCAGATTCTGCACCGGCAGGATTTGCATTCCTTCGATATATGCCGCTTCTTCCGCATTTTGTGCAGGCAGAAAAATGCAGTTGGCGCCGCGCGCTTTGGCATCGATCACCATCGGCAGCATACCATTGACCGGCCGCACATCCCCATTCAGAGAAAGCTCCCCGAAAAACAGCGCGTGCTCCCAGGCATTGGGTTCCAGCTGCCCCGATACTTTAAGCACTCCTACCGCAATCGCCAGGTCGTAAAGCGGCCCTTCTTTGCGCATATCTGCGGGTGCCATATTGACAATCATGCGGCCGCTCGGATATTCAAATCCGCTGTTGCGCAGCGCAGAGCGCACACGCTCCCTGCTTTCCTTGACTGCCGCATCCGGCAATCCGACGATTTCCCAATAGGGCAGCCCGGGCGCGCAATCCACCTCGATATGTACGGGATATCCCTGCAACCCGTTGAGCCCTCCGCTCCAAACGCTCGCCAGCATGAACCTTCCTCTTTTCCCTGTTTGTCTGTTTTATATCAACTGCGATTCAAAAAGCACATTCTGCAGATATCGCAGCCGCGGAGTCTCTCCGCTGAAATCCAATTCTATCACGTCAAAACGCGCAGGCGCTTCCAACAGGCCGTTTCGATAGAGATAAGTCCGTGCCGTGCGCAGCAGTGCCTGCTGTTTTCCGGCATGCACCGCCTCTGCGCCCCGACCGTAAGCAAATCCCGACCGTGCTTTGACTTCTACAAACACATACGTTTCTCCCTCTTTGGCAATCAGGTCGATTTCACCGCCGCGAATGCGAAAATTCCGTTCCAATATCTGCATTCCCCTGCGCTGCAGATATTCTGCGGCTATCTGTTCCCCGCGCCTGCCCAATGCCTGCTTATGGCTTTGCATAAAGTTTCTTTAAAAAACTCAGACGGTGCTGCGGGCAAGGGCCATACTGCAAAATCGCCTCCATATGTGCCTTAGTTCCATATCCTTTGTGCTTTTCAAATCCATATTCCGGATACGCCTGCGCATATTCCAGCATCATATGATCCCTCGTCACTTTCGCCAAAACAGAAGCAGCCGCAATGGAATAAACCCTGGCATCTCCTTTGACCAACGGCGTATAGGGCATTGGCAGGGAAAGCCCAGTGATATAGTCGGTATACAGTTCAAAAGGCTGCTCCAGCTGCTCAATAGCGCGGGCAAAAGCCAGGCGCGTTGCTTCCAGAATATTAAGCCGTTCAATTTCCTCCACTGTCGCAATGCCAATGCCATAGCTGAGGGCTTGCTCCTTAATCTGCGGATACAGCGCTTCCCGGCGCTTTTCTGTCAGCTTTTTGGAATCGTTGATTCCCTCTATCCAGCAATCGGTCGGTAAAATCACGGCTGCTGCGACCACCGGCCCGGCCAGCGGCCCCCGACCTGCCTCATCTGCCCCGGCTACCCGCTGCCCCAGCGCCGCATGCCGGCGTTCATATCCAAAAAAATCCAATGTGTCCATCTTCCGCTTAAGCCTCCGGCGGCAATTCAAAAGTAATTGCGCCCAATTTTCCGTTGCGGAACTCTTCCAGCAGCGTTTTACAGCCGCGTTCCGTATCTGCTACGCCACCCCGCATCAAAAAACCGCGTTTTCGGCAAATTTCCTGCAGTATTTCATAAGCGTCCTGCTGCAAATTTTCAATCCGATAGCGCTCTTTCAACAATTCCGGTGCGATTTCTGCCAATATTTGAATCAGATGGAATACCATTTCCTCTTCATCCAATATCTCCTGCCGCACGCTGCCAATCAGGGCAATAATCGTGCCCACCCGCTCACTTTCGATTTTGGGCCACAACAGACCGGGAGAATCCATGCACTCCAGATAAGGCGTTAAACGCACCCAGGAAAGCCCGCGCGTTACACCCGGCTTGTTACCTTCTTTCAGTTTCTTTTCGCCAACCAAGCGATTTAAAATCGCCGATTTGCCCACGTTGGGAATTCCGCAGACCAGTGTACGCACCGTTTTATTGACACCCTTCTGCCTGTATTTTTCATAAATACCGGCTGCCGCCGTTTCAATTTCTTTCTGCAGGGCACGGGCATTCCCCTTAACGGCAGAATAAGCCACCGTATAAACTCCCTGTTGATTAAAATACTGCACCCATCGTTTGGTGGCTGCCGGATCTGCCATATCCGACTTATTGAGAATCAGCATCCGCGCCTTGCCAGCAAACAGTTCTTCAAAATCCGGATTGCGCGTACTCTGCGGCGCGCGCGCATCTGCCACTTCAATCACCATATCAATCATTTTCAGCTTTTCGCTGAGTGCGCGCTTTGCCTTGGTCATATGCCCGGGATACCATTGTACATTCATTGCTCTCTTTTTCCTTTCTGCCGCCGGTCAATCTCAACTTTCCTTCTATTATATAATAAAATGAAACAGGGCACAACCGGAGCCCTGCTCCCTTTCGCACAAAAAAAGAACGGAGCGTTCCGTTCTTTTTTGCTTACAAAGTTTGCCTTTATCTTTCCTTGATTCTTGCAGCTTTGCCCATTCTGTCACGCAGATAGTAAAGTTTTGCTCTTCTGACCTTGCCGCCTCTGACTTTTTCGATCTTGGCGATCTTGGGGCTATGCAAAGGAAGAATACGCTCCACACCGATACCGTAGCTGACACGGCGAACGGTGATCGTCTCTGTCAGGCCACCGCCATCTCTGGCGATCAGATACCCTTCAAAAATCTGGATTCTTTCGCGGGTTCCTTCTGTTACCTTCAGGTGTACCTTCAGCAAATCGCCGATCTCCAGTTCGGGCAAATCAGTGCGCAGCTGAGACTGTTCTACATACTTGATTAAATCCATCGTAGGACCTCCATATATTGTAAGCGTTCATATCCCTTTCGGACAGCGGACCGCTCTGGTACTTACACAAACAATTGATATTATAACATCAATCTTCCTGCTTTGACAAGCTATTTTTTAAAAATTCCTGCTGTTCTTCGGGCGTCAACTGTGCTTTTGCCAACAGTTCCGGCCGCACCCGTGCCGTTTTTTCCAATGCCCGCCGCCGCTGCCATGCTCGGATATTGGCATGATGCCCGCTCAGCAGGACCTCCGGTACACACATTCCCCGGAAATCCGCCGGCCGGGTATATTGCGGATACTCCAACAGTCCGTCATAGCTGAATGATTCATCCTGGGCACTCTCATCATTGCCCAGAACGCCCGGAACATAACGCATAATCGCGTCGACCAGCACCATCGCCGGCAGTTCTCCACCGGTCAGCACATAGTCTCCGATAGAAATTTCCCGATCAATATGGGCATCCAAAATGCGCTGATCCACACCCTCGTAATGTCCGCAGAGAATATTGATCTCCTCATAATCGGCCAATTCCTCGGCCATTTGCTGGCTGAAAGGGACTCCCGAAGCAGACATATACAAATTGATGGTCTTTTTTCCTTCCTGCGCGCGTTTTATCGCTTCAAAGCAATCAAAAACGCTCTGCGGCCCGATAAGCATCCCTGCGCCGCCGCCAAAGGGTGCATCATCCACCCTTCTGTGCTTATCCTGCGTATAATCCCGGAAATTATGAAGGGCGATGGAAATTTTTTCATTTTCGATTGCCCGCTTGCAGATACTTGCTCCGCAAAAGGATTCAAACATCTCGGGGAAAATCGAAAGTATATGAAATTTAAGCATCAACAGCAACCTCGCTTAAGCGGGCGGCACTCACCAAAATAATTCCCTGCTCCAGGTTTCTTTCCAGTTCTACACCAGGCGCCAGCGGGAAAAGTAATTTTTTCTTGCCTGCTGCCACTTGATAGACTTCTACACCACCCGTTTGGATGACATCTTCCAAAATACCCAATACGCGGCCGGTATCATCCTGTACCGTTAAACCCAGCAAATCGGCAATATAATTGGCATCTTCCGGCAATTCCGCAGCATGTGCCCGATCAATATAAAGATACTGCCCGCGCAGCAGTTCTGCCGCATCGCGATCTTTATAGTCGGCCAACTTCAAATAGGCAAAGCCATTGTACACCCTGCCCGACTCCACCATATGTTTTACATATCCGCCTTTTTCCTGTGTATAAATATGCGGAAAACTATAAAAACGATTGATGTCTTCTACATAAGTTTCCAGTTTGACTTCGCCTCTGATGCCCTGCGGCTTCAGCACTTTTGCAATAGCAAAATAATCCATCAGATAATTTCCACCGTGTATTTTTTGCCGGATTTTGCAGAAGCAGCCTTCACTACCGTACGGATGGCTTTGGCAATCCGCCCTTGTTTGCCGATCACCTTGCCCATATCGCCTTCGGCTACCGTAAGCTCCAGGATCACCGTATCATTGAGCGTCTTTTCCGTAATTTTGACCTGCGCAGGATCATCCACAAGGGATTTGGCCAGATATTCTACCAGTTCTACCATTTTTCTGTCCTTTTATCCTTTAAATCGGTTCAGCCAATGATTTCGTTCTTCTTGAACAGGCTGCGAACAGATTCTGTGGGCTGAGCGCCTTTGCCGATCCAATCCTTTGCCTTATCCGCATCGATCTTGGCTTCTTTGGTTGCGGGGTTATAATGACCCAGTTCCTCAATGAATGCGCCATCTCTGGGGCTTCTGCTGTCTGCAACTACGATTCTGTAGAAAGGAGCCTTCTTTGCGCCCATTCTCTTAAATCTGATCTTTACTGCCATTGTTGTATCCTCCAATTGTTCTTAAAAATAATATTGCTTATGTAAATGCCCTGTTAAAAAGGCAATCCCATCATTCCACCGCGGCGTTTTCCCTTTTTCCCGCTGAACATCTTCATCATCTTTTTCATCTGTTCAAACTGATTGAGCAGACGATTTACTTCCTGCACACTGGTGCCGCTGCCCTTGGCAATGCGTTTGCGCCGGCTGCCGTTGATGATGGAAGGCATCTGCCGTTCCTGCATCGTCATCGAGCAGATGATCGCCTCGGTGCGCCGGAACTGTTTTTCATCCAATTCCAGCCCCGCGAGCTTATTGCCGCCCGGCAGCATTTTTAAAATATCCTGCATGGAGCCCATTCCCTTGATCTGCTGTAGATTTTCCAGAAAATCGTTGAGATCAAATTGCTGGTTTTTCATCTTTTCCAGCTGCTCCATAGCTTTTTTCTCATCGATGGCCTCTTCCGCTTTCTCAATCAGAGAAAGCACATCGCCCATGCCTAAAATCCGGCCTGCCATTCGATCAGGGTAGAAGGGCTCGAGATCCTCCATCTTCTCGCCCACACCGACAAACTTGATAGGTTTCCCGGTGACATCCTTGACCGAGAGCGCCGCGCCGCCTCTGGCATCGCCATCTACTTTGGTGAGGATCACTCCCGTCAATTCCACTTCTTCATTAAACGCTTTGGCAGCATTGACTGCATCCTGGCCTGCCATGGCATCTACCACCAACAGCACTTCGTGCGGATTGATCCCTTCCTTAAGGGCTCGCAGTTCTTCCATCATATCGCTGTCGATATGCAGGCGCCCGGCTGTATCCACAATGACCACGTCATTACCGCGATTGGCTGCTTCTTTCAGTGCCGCGCGGGTAATCTCCAATGGGTTCTGAGAATCCATCGTATAAACTGCCGCATCTACGCTTTGCCCTACCACTTTCAGCTGATCCTTGGCTGCCGGGCGATAAATATCACAGGCCACCAGCATGGGGTTCTTTCCCTGTTTCTTAAAATGCAATGCCAGCTTACCGCACATCGTCGTCTTTCCTGCGCCCTGCAAACCGGCCATCAAAATTATCGTCGGCGGTGCAGAAGCAAATTTAATGGTACTGCGCGTGCCGCCCAGCAGTTCGGTCATTTCATCACGCACGATTTTGATTACCTGCTGCCCAGGCGTCAGGCTTTGCAGCACCTGCTCTCCCACTGCCTTTTCCGAAACGTTTTTCACAAACTTTTTGACCACCAGGTAGTTGACATCTGCCTCCAGCAGCGCCAGCCGCACTTCCCGCATGGCCGCCTTGATATCCGCTTCCGAGAGTTTGCCCCGGCCGGTCAATTTGCTGAATACATTTTGCAGTTTTTCCGCCAGACCTTCAAATGCCATGTCTATTCCTCCCAGAGTATTTTTCTGATTTGTTCGATGCCCGCCTCCATGCTGCCCGCATCCAGCTGCATCTGCTGCAAAACCGCTTCGATTTGCTGCCTTTTTCTGCAGATACCCAGTACCGCTTCCCATTCTTGCAGGCGTTGCTCCGCTTTTTTAATGGAATCCTGCGCTGCCTGGCGGGAAATGCCCGTATTTTCTGCTATCTCAGATAAACTCAAATCCTCGTTGAGATACATATCCAGCGCCTCCTGCTGCTTTTGCGTCAACAGCGGCCCGTAAATATCCAACAGAAGTAAAAGGGCAAAATGTTTCTCCGTCTGCATACTGCTCTCCTATCATACAGGCTTTTCTTCTATCTGTCAAGTATTTTTACTTGTCAGTCAATCAGGGAATCGATAAACTCCCGGGCATTAAACGGCTGCAAATCCTCAATACCTTCACCCACGCCAATGTACTTAACCGGAATACCCAATTCTTCGCGAATGGCAAAAATAAACCCGCCTTTCGCTGTACCGTCCAGCTTGGTCAGCACAATGCCGTCGATTTTTACGGTATTGGCAAATTCCCTTGCCTGAAAGAGTGAGTTCTGCCCGGCTGTACCATCCAGCACCAACAGCGTTTCACGTGCCGCTTCCGGATATTCCCGATCAATCACACGGGAGATCTTGCCCAATTCGTTCATCAGATTTTTCTTATTGTGCAGCCGCCCGGCCGTATCACATAGGATGACATCGCTGCCGCGATGTTTTGCCGAATCGATGGCATCATAGACGACCGCTGCCGGATCATGCCCTTCACCGTACTTGATAATGGGCACACCCGCGCGCTCCGCCCAGATGCTCAACTGCTCAGCCGCCGCTGCCCGGAATGTATCTGCCGCTGCCAGCAGCACCTTTCGCCCCTGTTGCTCATAGACGTGCGCAATCTTACCGATGGAGGTCGTTTTTCCCGCACCGTTAACGCCAACCACCAACACTACCTTAGGAAATGTTTCCTCCTGCTGTTCAAACTGTACCAGTTCCAGCAGCAGCTGTTTGAGTGCGTTTTTTACCTGGTCCACTTCCTTCAGCTTTTCTTCCTTGATCTGCCGGCGCAACTGTTCAATGACCGAAGTAGCCGTATTCACGCCCAAATCGCAGAGAATCAGCGTTTCTTCCAGTTCCTCCAGCAATTCTTCATCTACCTTGGTAAACACCGAAAACACGCCGCTCAGCTTCTCAGCAATATTCTTCCGTGTTTTACTCATGCCCTGCTTCAATTTTTCAAAAAAAGACATCGTTTCTCACTCCTGTTCTTCTATTTTTACGGACACCAGTTTGGAAACACCTTTTTCCTCCATTGTCACTCCAAACAGTACCTGACAGATTGCCATCGTCGGCTTGCGATGTGTAATGATGACAAACTGCGAATCCGGAATTTTGGTGATATAGTTGCCAAACCGCACCAGGTTCGCTTCATCCAGCGGCGCATCGATCTCATCCAGCAGGCACAGCGGCGCCGGATTAATCCGAATCATGGCAAACAGCAACGCAATCCCGGTCAGCGCACGCTCTCCGCCTGAAAGCAGGGAAATATGCTGCAATTTTTTCCCAGGCGGCTCCGCCGTAATCTCAATGCCGCACTCCATAATATCTCCCTCCATCAGGGAAATGGAAGCACTTCCTCCGCCAAACAATTCATGGAATATTTCTTTAAAATTGCGATTGATCTGCTCAAACTTTTCACTGAAAACCACTCTCATCGATGCCAGTATATTCTGGATCAGTGTTTCCAGATCCGCCTTAGCCTTTTCCAGATCCTGCTTCTGCGCCGTCATTTCGTTGGCGCGCTCATAGACGCGATTATAATCCTCAATGGCATTGGGGTTAATGGCACCCAGAGCGCGAATTTGCTCGCGGATCTCCTGCAATTCTCTCGCGCCCTGCGTATAATTGATGGTTTCCTTCAGCGTTTCAGCCTCTCCATATGTCATACCATAATCGTCCCAGAGCTTATTCTGTGCATTTTCCATGCTGAGGCTCAGCCGCTCCATCTGGCTTTCCAACTTATATTTGTTTTCCGAAAGTTCCGCTTGCCGCAGCTGATATTCAGTGCCCTGTTTTTGCAGCTCCGTCAGCTTTTCATTGGCCAACAGCCGCTGAGATTCTTCCTGTTCAATTTGGCTGCGCAGTGTTTCCGCTTGCCGGCGGTGCTGCTGCTGCGTTTGTCCATATTGTGCAAGCCCGGCCTGCAGCAGTTCCTTTTGTTTGGTAAGGTTGTCTGCCTCTGCCCGCTTACGCTGCTGCTCTTCTGCCAACATCTGCATCTGCTTTACAAGGCCCGCTTCCGTTTCTCTGCTGCGCTGAATATCTCCCTGCAGCCGTGCCTGCTGCACTTGCAGTTCTGCCAGCTCTTGGCGTTTATCCTCCTGCTGCGGCTGCTGCAGCTGTCCCTGCTGCGCAACCGCCTGATCAATCTTCTGCTGCAGCGCCTGCAGTTGCTCCTGCAGCAGTGCAGCATGTTCCGCACTCTGCCCGGATGCTTTCTGTATTTCGCTCAACTGCAGTGTATCCTGAGCCTTTTCCAATTTCAAAGTCTCTGCCTGCCGCACCGCATTTTGCAGCTGCGCCTGCCGATCTGCCTGTGCAATTTCTAACTCTTTCAATTCCGCAGAAAGCTTCTCGTGCTTTTGCTGCATCTGCTCCATCTGCCCCGATAAAGCTTTGCTCTGTGCCTGCAGCTGCTGCAGTTGTGCCAGATTTTCTTTTGCCAGTATCTGGCTCTGTTCTATCTCCCGCTCCCGGGAGATCAGCCCGAAATTGCGTTGCTGCATGCTGCCGCCGGTCATAACTCCGCCCGGATTAATCAGATCCCCTTCCAGCGTCACCACCCGAAAACTGTGCCCAGCGCGGCGCGCCAATGCGATTGCCGCATCCATATCCTTTACAATCACCGTACGCGCCAACAGGAATGCAACGGCTGTGCGCACGTCATCATTGCATTGTACTACGCGATCTGCCCGCTGCATATCCTGCAGCAACAACCCTTCTTCTTTCGCGGAAAGGCTGCGTACTTTGAGCGACTGCAGCGGCATAAAGCTGACTCTGCCCAGCTTTTTGGCCCGCAACAATTCGATAGCCGCTTTGGCATCCGCATCGGTCTGCACCACTACGTTTTGCAGAGCACCGCCCAATGCGGCCTCCATAGCCTTCTCATATACCTGCGGAATTTCAATCAATTCCGCCAGAGTCCCTAAAATCCCTCGAAACTGCATCGGTTGCCGGTGCGTTTCCCGCATAAGATTTTTAACGCCCTGTGTATACCCCTCGTATTCCTGTTTTAGTTTCTCCAAAAACTGTCCACGGGAAAGCGCTTCCCGATAGCGCCCGTTGGCTGCAGCTATCCCCTGCTCGGCTTCTTTTTGCCGGCGGCGCAGTTCCATCGCCTCCTGACGGTTCTGTTGAATCTGCTTCCGCAAATCGTCTGTTTGTTTTTGCAGCTCCTTCAATTCCGTTTCTAATTCCGCGCTGAGTGCCTGATTTTGCTGCAGCTTACTCTGCGTTTTTTGCACTCGCCGGTTCCATTCGGCAATAGAGGCTGCAGCGCCCTCTTCCCTGGCATCCACCGTTGCCAAACTGCGTTGCAACTCATTTTGCTTTTCCAGCAATGCGAAATGCTCTGCCTGAACCTTCTGCAATTTTGCCCGGCGTTCTGCTTCCAGCCGCTCTGCTTCCCGGCACAATGCCTCGCAGGAAAGAATTTCCTGTGAAAGCTTTGCTTCCTGCGCAAGCTGTTGCCCCAGCATATCCTTCAGCTGTACCTGCTGCGCCTGCAGCTGCCGCTCTTGTGCTTCTGCTGCCTGCCGCTCGGCATTCAGCCGGTCTATATCCTTATCTGCGCCCGCAATGCGCTCGGCTGCAATATTCTTTTCCGCTCCCGCCTGCTCTGCGGCAGCCGTGGCCTGTTCATATTGCTCCCGCAGGGAAGAAAGACTCTGTTCCACCGTTTTCAACCGTTCTGCCAGCTGTTCGCTAACTTGCACAGCATCGCCAAAGCGGGCACGATCCAACCGTATCTCCCTTTCCAGTTCTGTAAGGTCACTTTTCAATTTCTTCAAACGCGTCTGCACGCGTTCATGATTCACCAAAAACAGATTGGCATCCAGGAATTTTTGCCGTTCAAACAAGGAAAGGTATTTCTTTGTTTTTTCCGCCTGCTCGAAAAGCGGCCCGATCTGGGCGTTTAATTCTTCCAAAATATCGCCGATGCGCACCAGGTTATCTTGTGTCTTCTGCAGCTTATTCTCCGCCTCTTCTTTGCGCGCACGGAATTTCATCACACCGGCCGCTTCTTCAAAAACCTTTCTGCGGGCTCCCGGCTTAGCTGAGAGGATCTCGTCAATTTTTCCTTGCCCGACAATCGAGTAGCCTTCCCGGCCAATGCCCGTATCGCGTACAATATCCAAAATATCCTTCAGCCGCACCGGCGAGCGGTTAAGCAAATACTCGCTCTCCCCGGAGCGAAACATCTTTCTGGTGATAACAATTTCGCTGTATTCCGCCGGAATGCGCCGATCGCTGTTGTCAAAATACAGCGAGACTTCGCAATATGCCTTTGGCCTGCGATTCTGCGTGCCTCCGAAAATAACATCCTCCATTTTCGTGCCGCGCAGGCTGCGGCTATTCTGCTCACCCAACACCCAGCGCACAGCATCGGCAATATTACTCTTTCCGCTGCCATTCGGGCCTACAATGCCTGTAATAGCACCATCCAATAAGATTTCCGTTTTATCGGCAAATGATTTAAATCCGTTAATTTCTATTTTTTCCAGCTTCAATTCTGCTTCTCCTATCGTTTGCCTTCTCCGTTTTAACTGTTTTATTTTAGCATACTTTGCAGGCTTTTTGAACTCCCTGCCCGCCTATTTCCTTATATCTTTGGCTTGCTTCAATAAAAAAAGCCGCAAAGGATAAAATCCTTTTGCGGCTTTACTGCTGTTTCCGTTCAGATACTGCTTGCAAATTCTTTCAAATCAGCTTCGCCAATGGCGCCCATCGTCTTTTTGACGGCTTGACCGCCCTTAAACGCGATGATGGTGGGGATGCTCATTACCCGAAACTTTCTTGCCAGTTCTTCCTCTTCATCTACATTGATTTTGGCAAATTTCACAGTTCCTGCCAATTCCTCTCCAACTTTTTCAAACGTGGGAGCAAACATTCTGCAGGGGCCACACCAGCTTGCCCAAAAATCAATGACTACCGGTTTATCCGACTGTACCACTTCCGTCTCAAAATTTTCCGCGGTAATATTCAACATATTGCTTTATCCTCCTGTAAATTCAGTATTGCCGAGCTTATCTTTTTTTATGCACCGCCTGCCGGCAGGGCAGCGCAGCCATTATTCTTCCAATTCATTCTCTTCCGGCAAAACCTGAATATGCAGATCTGCCAGCTGAGCAGCCTCCACTTCCGCAGGAGCTTCTGTCATCAGGCAGGAAGCATTTTGCGCTTTGGGGAAGGCGATCACATCGCGAATGCTCTTGGAGCCGGTAAGCAACATGACCATACGGTCAAAGCCAAAAGCCAGGCCACCATGAGGAGGCGTGCCATATTTAAAGGCACTGAGCAGGAATCCGAACTTCTTCCAGGCCGCTTCGGTCGTAAAGCCGATGGCTCGGAAAACCCGCTGTTGCAGCTCGCTGTCGTGAATACGGATACTGCCGCCGCCCAGCTCCACACCGTTTAAAACAATGTCATATGCTTTGGCACGTACCTTTTCCGGATTGCTCTCCAGATACTGCACATCCTCATCCATCGGGCTGGTAAATGGATGGTGCATGGCAACATATCGACCCGACTCTTCATCCAACTCAAACATGGGGAACTCTGTCACCCACAGGAAATTGAGCTTGTTTTCATCAATCAGTTTCAGCTTCTTTGCCAATTCCAGGCGCAATGCACCCAGAGCATCAAATACCACTTTATTTTTATCTGCCACAAAGAAGAGCACGTCACCCGGCTGCGCATCCATTGCCTGCAAAATCTGCTGCATACCTTCTTCCGAAAGGAACTTGGCAATGGGCGAATTAATCCCTTCTTCCTTATAGTTAATCCAGGCCAGGCCTTTCGCTCCATAAGTTTTTACAAACTGACCGCAGGCATCAATCTCTTTGCGGGATAAATGTGCCTGCTTTGCGTTAATGGCACGCACACTGCCGCCGTTTTTCACCGCATCTTCAAATACTTTAAACCCACAGTGCTCTGCAATTTCGCTCAAATCCTGTAATTCCATTCCAAAGCGGGTATCCGGTTTATCACTGCCAAAGCGCGCCATCGCCTCCTGATAAGGCATTTTGGGCAACGGAAGCGGCAGATCTTTTCCAAACACTTCCTTCATCACTCTTGCCAGCAGACCTTCGTTGATTGCCATGATATCCTGCTCGTCTACAAAAGAAAGCTCCATATCCAGCTGGGTAAATTCCGGCTGCCGGTCGGCACGCAAATCTTCATCGCGGAAGCATTTTGCCACCTGATAGTAGCGATCCATACCGGCCACCATCAGCAACTGCTTAAAGATTTGCGGAGACTGCGCCAATGAATAAAAACTGCCCGGTTTGATACGGGAGGGAACGAGATATTCTCTGGCACCTTCCGGCGTACTCTTTTGCAAAATCGGCGTTTCGATTTCTATAAAGCCGTTTTCATCCAAATATCTGCGCATGGTATTGGCAATCTTGCTGCGCAGGATCAGGTTGCGCTGCAGCACCGGGCGCCGCAGATCCAGATAGCGATATTTCAGCCGCAATTCTTCACGGACGTTGCTGTCGTCCTCAATCTCAAAAGGCGGCGTGATCGCCTTGGAAATAATATGCAGCTGTTCTGCACGTACCTCAATTTTACCTGTGGGCAAATCCGCATTGATATTCTGTTCCTGGCGGGCGATGATCTCTCCCTTTACCGAAATGACAAACTCATTGCGAATGCTTTCTGCTTCTGCAAAATCTCCGGCATCCAGGCTCTCGTCAAATACGACCTGCATAATGCCGCTTCTGTCCCGCAGCCATACAAAGATCAGTCCACCCAGATTGCGCCGATTATCCACCCAGCCGGTCAGTGTGATCTTCTGGCCGATATTGGCCTCTGTATAATCCAGGCACATTCCCGTCCGTTTCCATGCTTTTAATTCACTGCTCATATGCGTTCCTCTTTATTCTGCGTGCATCCAGCTCGAAACCTCGTCCAACGAAACTTCGACCTGACAGCCGTCTTCCATATTTTTCAGATTCGCTTTTCCCTTTTCCAACTCGTTATCGCCAATGGAAAGCGTATATTTTGCGCCCAATTTATCGGCGTATTTGAACTGCGCTTTCATGCTCCTTGCCGCATGATCCATATCTGCGGAAATCCCCGCGCACCGCAGCTGCCCCAGCAGCTGAAACGCCTTTTCCCGGGCAGCCTGTCCCATCGTGCAGAGAAAAATCTGCAGCGGCTGCGGCTCAGGGATGATCACTCCCGCGCTTTCCATTACCATCAGCAGCCGTTCGATTCCCATGCCAAAGCCGATCCCCGGCATCTCCGGGCCGCCCAACTGACTGACCAGACCGTCATAACGACCGCCGCCGCACACAGTGCCCTGCGCACCGATTTCGGAAGAGATGATTTCAAAAACCGTCTTGGTATAATAATCCAGGCCGCGCACAATCTTGGGATTAATGGCAAAATCAATGCCCAACTTCCGCAAATAGCTCTGCAGCGCCTGAAAATGTGCTTCACATTCCGGACAGAGATACTCCACTATTTTGGGAGCCTGCTCAGCCAGCTGCGAACATTTCTTTTCCTTGCAGTCCAGAAGGCGCAGCGGATTGCGCTCCAGCCGTTCCAGGCAGGTATCGCAAAGCTGATCCTTTCTTGCCGCATAATATGCCTTCAGCGCCTGGTTATAAGCCGGCCGGCAATGCTTGCAGCCAATGGAATTGATATTTAAAGAAAGATTATGCACACCCAAATCATGCAGCAGATTGAGCGCCAGGCTGATCACTTCCGCATCAATGGAAGCGTCTTTTGCGCCAAATACTTCCACGCCAAACTGATGATGCTCACGCAGGCGCCCTGCCTGCGGGTTTTCATAACGGAATACCGGCGCGGAAAGGTAATACATTTTAGTAGGCTGCGGGCCACCGGCAATGCCGCTTTCGATAAAACTGTGCACAGCCCCGGCCGTTCCCTCCGGGCGCAGCGTAATCGAACGCCCACCCTTATCCTCAAAAGTATACATTTCCTTCTGCACAACATCCGTCGTATCACCCACGCCTCTTGCGAACAATTCCGTATGCTCAAAAATCGGGGTGCGAATCTCCTGATAGTGGTAAAGTGCTGTCAAATCCCGCACTTTTTGCTCCACGTATTGCCATTTATAGCTCTCCCTGATGGAGATATCCTTGGTGCCTCTTGGCGCTTTGATATCCAAAATTTATCCTCCGTAAATGCGCGCTTGCTGCGCAAAAATAATTCCAGTCTAAACCAATTTTATTATAATGTCGGCTATAAGCAAAGTCAACCTCAGGCAAAAAGCGCCGCTTTTTTCTCTGCCATTTCCTGTACGCGCGCAATATAGGAAGCAATATCCTTAAGGCCGATAAAGCGCTCGATTCTGGCCTGCCCCGGAAGTACCCGCTTGCTGGCCGCTCCTGCGCCCAATGCCAGGACGCTTACCGCTTCCTCCATAATATCGATATTATAGATGCAGGCACTGCCCGCTTTCGCATAACCGATATTTTCCATATTGCCCGCCATATACTTCTGCCGATACATATAATAGGGCAGATACCCATGTGCCTCCAGCAGCGTACGCGCCTGCTCTACCATCTGCTCCGCCTGCTGCGGCAGAGCAAACTGACCCACATTTTCCATGCCGAATTTGGAGCCTTTTTTTATCGCCAGCGTATGCACCGTAATATTTTCCGGTGCCAACGCAATGCAATCGCGCACCGATTGCAGCAGCTGCGCGACTCCTTCCCCCGGCAATCCTGCAATCAGATCCATATTGACCGCTTTAAAGTCAAATTCCTTGGCCAGCTGCGCCGCTTCAAAAAAAGCCTCCACGCTGTGTTTTCTGCCAATGACCGGCAGCGTTGCGGCACAAGTCGTCTGAGGATTAATGCTGATTCGCTGCGCCCCCGCTTCACGAATCAGTTCCAGTTTTTCACGGGTGATGGTATCCGGCCGCCCGGCTTCCACCGTAAATTCCACTCCCTTGGCATAGGGTGCCACCGCCTGCAATACCCGCCGCAGCTGTTTTGGATGCAAAGCCGATGGTGTGCCACCGCCGATATATACGCTGCGCACATGGCGGCGGGCAATCGTCGGCGCCAGCAATTCCAGTTCCCGCAGCAGTGCATCCACATAGGCCTCTTCCTTCTGTCCATCCTTTGTAGTGGTAGCCGCATAAAACGAACAATAAGCGCAGCGGGAGGTGCAGAAGGGAATCCCCAGGTATAAATCCAGGTCCTCTTCCGGCTGCACGCTTTGCAAAATGGGAATCTGTGTGCGGCAAATTTGCTGTGCCAGACGCAATTTTCCTTCCGAGACGTCATATTGCTCTCGCATACGCCGCATAGCCTCTGCTTCACCACAGGCCGCGCATAAATCCCGCAGCATCTTGGTCGGCCGCACACCCGTCAGCGATCCCCATGGCTTTTCCTGCTTAAAATAGGCAGCGAGACAGCGATACACAGCAATTTTTGCACCATGCTTGGCTGCGCGCCGATAGGCCAACGCATCTTCCTGCGAGACGGCTCCGCTTTCATAAACCGCTTCACTGACCTGCTTCCCTTCGCAATATAATATTGCCTGATGCCGAAAACAGTTCGTTTCAGAAAAATAATGCGCAACACAAAACCCCTGCCCGCTAATTTCCTGCGCGGCAGGGATCTTTCTTACATCAAAAAATAAACGGATCTCATCGCATAGATCTGCATAATAGGCTTGCGTGTTTGTCAGTACAGAGACCATTTTTCCTCTCCCAAATACGGATTATTATCGACCTCATAGGCCAGCGAGGTGGAATGTCCGTGCCCCGGATAAATGGCATATTCGCCTTCAATCAGTTTAAATTTCTCCAAACTCTGCTGCATCTGAGGCCAGCTGCTGCCCGGAAAATCCGTGCGGCCAATGCTCAGATTAAAGAGTGTATCTCCCGAAAACAGCGCATCCTCGATAAAATAACAAACACTGCCTTCCGAATGTCCCGGTGTATGCAGCACTTTCACTTCCAGCCCCGCAAAAGTATAAATAGACTGCTCCAGCTCCCGGTCTGCCGGGCAGGCCGAAATCGCAGCCCCAAACTCTGCGCTGAGGTTTTTCTGTGCATCGGTCAGCAACGGAGCGTCCAGGCGATGAATTGCCACCTCCGCACCCGTCTGTTCCTTCAATGCCTTTACCCCTGCAATATGATCAAAATGTCCATGGGTCAAAAGAATTGCCCTGCACTGCAATCCCTCTGCCTGCAAACAAGCCAACAGTTTTGCCGTTTCAAAGGAAGGATCTATGACAATTGCTTCTTTGCTGTTTTCCTGCCAAATGATATATGAATTGACATCCATGGCAGGGCTGATGATTTTTTCGATTTCCAGCATGGTGCTCCTCCTGCTGTTTAAAACAATTTTCGGCTGTCCAGCAGGATAGTGACCGGCCCATCATTGACCGACTGCACCTGCATATGCGCCTGAAATACACCCGTGCGAATCGGAATACCGGTATCGCAAAAGGCCTGTACCGCGCGATCGTAAATCTCCTGCGCCTGTGCGGGCACACCTGCACGGATAAAACTGGGGCGCTTTCCCTTGCGTGCATCCCCAAGCAACGTAAACTGCGAAACCAACAGAATCTCACCGCCCACTTCCCGGATGCTCAGGTTCATCTTTCCCTCGGCATCCTCAAAAATGCGCAGCCCGCAAACTTTTTCGCAGATATAGCGGATATCCTGATCGGTATCGCCTTCCTGCGACCCCAACAGTACCAGCAAACCACTTTCTATTTTACTGTATATAGCGCCTGCAATACGCACTTCGGCGCCTGCCACTCTTGTTACAACAGCTCTCACTAAAATCCCTCAATTATTTACTCGATATGCCCGTATTACAGATTTAACATTGTGCAGCTTGCGCAGCACTTCCTCCAGTTCTTCGGGAGACTGAATGCTGATGATTGCATTGATAATGCATTGATTATTTTTTGTGCTGCGCCCACTAAAGGAAGACATCGAATATCCCAACGAATAAAAGACTTGCGAAACGTCCGCCATCAGGCCACCTCGATCTTCGCCTTCAATTTGCAGCTCCACACTGTAATGTGCCGGTTTCTGCTGCCGCCACGCTACTTCAATACGCCGGCTGGCCGGAAAATCCTCCTCATTCAAATTGGAGCAATCTGCCCGATGTACCGAGACGCCTCTGCCCCTGGTAATAAAGCCGATAATGTCATCGCCCGGCAGAGGATTACAGCACTTGGCTAACCGCACCACCATATCGGAATAACCCTTGACCGAAATATTACTGTCCCCGCCCAGCTGTTTCTTTTCCGGGCCATGCGCATGTATTTCCGGGCTCTCCTCCACTTTATGTGCAATTTTATATTTTTCAATCAACCGAGAAAGAATCTGCCCCGTCGAAAGGCCGCCATACCCCACAGCCGCATACATATCCTCTTCGGAATTCAGCGTGAAACGGCGATAAATATCCTTCAGCCACTCCGGCTCCAGGAGTTCAGAAAGCTCAAATCCCTTGCGTTTTGCTTCCCGCTCCAGCATAGCCTTGCCTTTGACAATATTTTCTTCTTTCAGTTCTTTTTTAAACCAGGCCCGAATCTTGGAGCGCGCCGTCGCGGTACGCACAATGTTCAGCCAGTCGCGGCTGGGGCCCTTGCT
>CAMEMG010000021.1:0-19717 GCA_945927325.1 uncultured Clostridia bacterium
AAAAAGGGAGCGGACTGTATACAGTCTGTTCCCTTTTTTCATTTCTCTTACGCCATCTGCACGTACAGCTCCTCCAGCGCTCGCTGCACTTGTATCAGCTTCCACGACAACAGCTGCAATTGTATTTGCAGCTGTTCCGCGTCCTCAGTCAACTCCGCAACCCGGGCGCTGATACGCGCCACTCGTTCCCGCTGTTGGCTGTCATCCGCTTCTTTTTGCATTCTCACGCCCTCCTTTCTGCTTCCCCATGCATCTCTTTTCTTAATTTTAAGGGAATTCCCCTTAAGAATCAATAAGGGATAATCCCTTATCACATAATAAGCACAGATTCATAAGGAGGGATCGTTCCATGTATCAAAGAATTCGCAATCTGCGGGAAGATCGGGATCTGACGCAGGCACAACTGGCCGCTTATCTCAATATCCACCAGACAACTTATTCTGACTATGAGTTGGGAAATCTCAATATCCCCACGGCCGTTCTCATCCGCCTGGCTGATTTTTACGAGACAAGCATTGATTATCTGGTGGAGCGCACCGATGAGCAGCACCCTTATCCACCCTGCCGCAAGAAATAACTTTTCCGCTTATACCGGATCAGAGCTTCGCAATTTCCCAATCATCAAAAAGACCTTTCCCCTAAAGAGGAAAGGTCTTTTTCATTTTTCTTACAAACTCAGCCGCCGAGATATGCTTTTTTAATGGCATCGCTCTGTGCCAATTCGGCGCCGGTGCCCGAAAGGGCAATACGCCCCGATTCCAAAACATAAGCACGGTCTGCCACTTTGAGCGCCATCTCCGCATTCTGTTCAACCAGCAGAATGGTGGTACCGGCCTCATGCAGCTCGCGGATAATATCGAAAATCTGTTCTACCAGAATAGGCGCCAACCCCATGGAAGGTTCATCCAACATGAGCAGCCGCGGCGCAGAAATCAGCGCGCGGCCCATGGCCAGCATCTGCTGTTCACCGCCGGAAAGCGTGCCGCCAATCTGATTGCGCCGCTCTTTGAGGCGGGGGAAACGCTGATAGACATCTGCAATGCGGGCATCTATCTCCTTACCGGCCGTATAACCACCCATCTGCAGATTCTCCTCCACCGTCATCTGCAGGAAAATGCGCCGCCCCTCGGGCACATGCGCCAATCCCTGCGCCACCAGCCGATAGGCCTCTACCTTGCTGATATCCTGTCCAAGAAAAGTGATGCTGCCGGTGTGGGAACGCAGCAATCCCGAAACGGTTTTCAGCGCAGTGGATTTGCCCGCACCGTTGCTGCCGATCAGCGAGACAATCTCGCCCTCATTGACTTCAAAGGAAACATCTTTGATGGCATGAATCTGGCCATAATAGACATTGATATGTTCTACATTCAGCATTTGCATGACTTATTCTCCTTTATTGCCCAGGTACGCTTCGATTACAACGGGATTCTGCTTGATCTCCTCCGCTGTGCCCTTGGCAATAATCTTGCCGTAGTTGAGCACGCAGATGCCCTCGCAGATGTTCATGACCAGATTCATATCATGCTCGATCAGCAGGACAGCAATCTGGAATTCATCGCGGATCTTGCGGATATTATCCATCAATTCCACCGTTTCCGAAGGGTTCATGCCTGCAGCAGGCTCATCCAGCAGCAGAATGCCCGGCTCGGTCGCCAAGGCGCGCACAATTTCCAACCGGCGCTGCGCACCATAGGGCAGGCTGCCCGCCTGATCGTTTGCCTGATCGGCCATATGGAACACATCCAGCAATTCCAGCGCGCGGGCATCAGCCTTCCGCTCCGCCTTTCCATAACCGAAGCCATGGGTGATGGAAGTCCAGAAATTTTCACGAATATGATTATGCAGCCCTATTTTGACGTTATCCAGCACCGACATATTGGAGAAAAGGCGGATATTCTGGAAAGTGCGGGCAATGCCCATGGCATTGACCTGCGCTGTGGATTTGCCCGCCGTATTGACGCCGTCCAGCAGAATGGCGCCGCGGGTGGGCTGATAAACGTTGGTCAGCAGATTAAAGACAGTTGTCTTGCCTGCACCGTTGGGGCCGATAAGCCCGGCAATTTCAGTGCGCCCGATGAGCAGCGAAAAATCATCTACTGCCGTAAGGCCACCGAAATCAATGCCCAGATGCCGCACATCCAGAATGGGCTCTTTATCTGCATCCCGCTCGGGGACGATTGCATGGCTGGGAAAGGGAACCATTTTTGTTTTCTCTGTCATATTCAGGCCTCCTCCCTGTTTTCCTTTTTACCGGCCTTGCCGGCAAACAGTTTGCGCACTCGCTCCTTCAGGCCCGCAAAAGCCGGGGAAGCGTTGAGCAGCATAATGGCGATCAGCACCAGCGCATAAATGAGCATACGGTAATCGCTCAGGAAGCGCAGCGCCTCGGGCAGCACCGTCATGACCACTGCCGCGATCATGGAGCCGCGCACACTGCCCATGCCGCCCAGCACCACGATAACCAATATTTCAATGGATTTATTGTAATCGAACGTGCCTGCGGTGAGGATGGAATAGTTGTGCCCGTAGATAACTCCGGCCACGCCTGCAAAAAACGCCGCCACCACAAAGGCCATCAGCTTATAATAGCTGACATGAATGCCGCAGGATTCGGCAGCGATGGTATTGTCGCGCAGCGACATAATCGCCCGCCCCTGTTTGGAATTCACCAGGTTGAGTATGACCACCAGCGTCAGCATCACAACCACAAAGGAAGCAGCGAAGGTGGCATCCTGCGGCGTATTTTTGAGGCCGGAAGCGCCGCCTGTAAAATCCAGGTTGATGATAACGCTGCGGATAATTTCGCCGAAAGCCAGCGTGACAATGGCCAGATAGTCACCCTTCAGGCGCAGCACCGGCACGCCGACGATGACGCCGAACACGGCTGCCACCAGCCCGCCCACCAGCATGGCCAGCGGAAAACGCACAAACGTGGGCAACGCCTCCTGCATGGCAATGGAGAAAAGACAGCCCGCATAGGCGCCGACCGACATGAAGCCCGCATGCCCCAGCGAGAGTTCGCCCAGAATACCTACCACCAGGTTGAGCGAAACCGCCAATATAATATTGATGCAGATAGGCACCAGCATGGATTGCAGATGCCGGCTGGCATTGCCGGTCATCACCAGAAGCATCATTACGGCGAAAGCACCCAGGGCAATGCCGTAAGTGATGTAATTTTTCATCGATTTCTGATTGCGTTTCATAGCCGTCACACCTTCTCCTTGATTTTTTTGCCCAACAGCCCGGTGGGTTTGCACAGCAGCACCAAAATAAGCACTCCAAAGACGATGGCATCCGAAAGTTCGGTGGAAATATACGCTTTGGCCAGATTCTCGATCACGCCCAGGGCAAGTCCGCCGATCATAGCGCCCGGAATGGAGCCGATCCCGCCGAATACTGCGGCCACAAAGGCCTTGATGCCGGGCATGGAGCCGGTATACGGCCCGATAAAGCCATAGGTGCTGCCATAGAAGATGCCGGCCACTGCTGCCAGAGCAGAGCCGATGGCAAAGGTGACGGAAATCGTCTTGTTGACGCTGATACCCATAAGCTCGGCAGCATCCTTATCCTCGGAGACGGCGCGCATTGCCTTGCCCATGCGCGTTTTGCCGATAAACAGAGTAAGCGCCACCATGATGAGCGCGCTCACTGCCAGCGTGGCCAGCGCATCGCCCTTAATGGTAAGTTCGCCCAGCTTGATCGCCGGGATATCGATCATTTTGGGGAAGCTATGCATCTCCGAGCCAAACACCAGCTGTGCCAGGCTCTGCAGCAGATAGCTGACGCCGATGGCCGTAATCAGGACGGCGAGGGGCGGAGAGCGGCGCAGCGGCTTATAGGCCACGCGCTCGATGAGCACGCCCAGCACGGTACAGCAGAGAATGCTGATGACCGCAGCCACCCAGGCAGGCAGGCCGCAGGTACCTGCAGAGACAATCACTGCAAAGGCTCCGACCATGATGATATCGCCATGGGCAAAGTTAAGCATTTTTGCAATGCCGTAGACCATGGTATAGCCCAGCGCGATGAGCGCATAAATGCTGCCCAGGCTGAGCCCGCTGATTAAGTTTGAAAGAAAGTCCATAGGATTCGCTCCGTTCTTTTGTACGGGGCAGGGCCCCGCCTACAGCCCATACCGGCTGGCCGGCATGGAATTGCATTGTTCCGATTGCTTTCTGAATGCAGTGCGGCAGGGCACCTCATGAAGTGCCGTGCCACATATACACATTCGGAGCGGGGCGAACCGCCCTGCTCCGAACCGGTTCTATCGTAGATTAATATTTTTCGTAAACGCCATTCTTGATGACAACAGCCTGAGCGCTCTTGGTGGGCTCGCCGTCAGCAGACCAGGTCATGGTACCGGTCACGCCTTCCACTTCGATCTCGGTCATAGCAGCAACCAATTTCTCATTCAGTTCCTTGTCCTCAACATCCTCGATGCCGGCCTTCTCCATAGCAGCTTTGATGATATAAACTGCATCGTAAGCGTCTGCAGCAAACTGGTCAGGCGTTGCGTCATATGCCTTCTCATAATCCGCTACGAAAGAAGCGATCTTCTCATCGGTGGAGCTTGCCATAAACGGAGTGAGCAGAACGATACCTTCTGTCAGATCGGCATTTTCTTCGCCCATCTGAGCAATGATGCCGTCCATACCGTCTACACCGAAGAAGGTGACATCCAGATCAGCAGCAGCTGCCTGCGTGATGACCAGTGCAGCTTCCTGATAATAGAAGGGCATGAACAGCAGATCAGCGCCGGAGCTCTTGATTGCCTGCAGCTGTACGCTGAAGTCAGTCTTGCTCTGATCGGTGAAAGCCTGCTCGGTGACGATATCCAGATTCAGTTCCCCTGCCTTAGCCTTGAAGTTCTCATAGATGCCGGTAGAATAGTCGGAAGACTTATCGTAGAGGATGGCGATCTTGTTGCCTACCTGATTATCTGCGATAAACTGAGCTGCATAGGTGCCCTGGTCGGGGTCCATAAAGCAGACGCGGAAGCAGTTGTCATACTGCGTGCATTCCTTCTGGGAACCGGTGGGCGTGAGCATGAGCATGCCGTCCTTCTTGACTTCCTCGGTCACTGCCACGCAGGGCTTGCTGGTAACTGTACCCAGAGAAACCTTCATGCCTGCATCATACAGCGTTGCATATGCATTGACGGCAGTTGCCGCATCGTTCACGTCATCCTCGAATTTCAATTCCAGCTTGATGCCGTTTACGCCGCCGGCAGCGTTGATTTCCTCAACAGCCATAGTTGCGCCCTGCTGCACGGAAATGCCGTAGCTGGCAGCATCGCCGGTCAGGGGGCCGGACCCGCCGATGATGAGCGTCTGCTCATCGGAGCCCGAGTTCTTCTTGCAGCCTGCAAAGCAGACCATGCACAGAACAACTGCCAAAACAATGCTCATTACTTTTTTCATTGTTTTCATAGTATCTATTACTCCTTTAAACAATATTCTCTGCACATTGTGCACAGATTCAAATTTATCAAAAAAGCGGCTTGGCAAAATTGCACCGGCCGCCTTTTCTCTGTTGGAATCGTTTAATCCCGCGAAAAAGGCTGTCTGGCGCAAATCAGGCAAAGGACCAGGCTCTGCAGCAAGCAGATAATTCCCGGCAAGCCGACCATGCTAAGCAGGCAAATGCCGCGCAGGGCATAAATGAGAACTGCCGCTACAAGCACGCAAACAAAAATAGACACTGCCTTTGCAATGTCTACTCCAAATTCCGCATGATTTTTGAAGGATGCACAAAAAGCCGATGCAAACTTGGCATGTTCGGCAGATGCGGCAGCAGGTTGTTTTTTCGCGGCAGCAAACATTTTTTTGCTCTCCTTCTTTAAATATGTACTGATTTTACACGATTGCCTGCGGATTGTCAATAAATTTGCGGACAAATTATGAAATTTCCTGCAACTCTTTCGGAATTTTTCCCCTTCGGCTGGCATAATCTCCCATCTGCCCCTCCCAATATGCAACTTTTCATTTCTCAGGCATCATATTTGGGGGCGCAGCGAACGCAAAAAGCGGAAACAGAGCTTTTCTCTGTTTCCGCTGTGTTTTTGCCTTTTCAGGTGCCTGCCCGCTTATCAGGCAGCATCCCGATCTGCTTTCTTTTTGCGCAGCAGCACGATCAACCCGGCCGCAGCCAGCGCCAGCGCTGCCACATACCAGCCAATTGCAGACTGCTCGCCCGTCACCGGCGGCTTGGGATCCGTCGGCTCGATGGGATATTCTTCCACGGTAAAGACCCAGCGGATGGTGCCCATCGCATCCTGATAGGTATCATCCAGCGTGATCGGCACTTCCAGCAGAGCTTCCAGCTCCACTTCCGCGCCCGAATAGAAAGTGCCCAGGCAAACGGGATCGGTCAAACCGGCCGTCTGGTCGGCAGGTGCATCAAACAGCACATTGCTGCCCTGCTGCACCACTTTCAGCTTCAGCTGGGAGAGGAAATCCTGCGTCTGCTCCACCACGCCCTGCGCCTGCAGGTAAATTTTCACCTTGACGCCGTTGGAGGCTTTGTTGCGCACCGTAATCTTCTGGCTCAGCGCATCGCCGGGCATGACGCCCTTGAAATTGCCGAACAGGTCAGTGCTGGCAGGCACAAAGACAAACTTCTGTGCATCTCCCTCATAGATCACCTGTGACGTTTCAGAGGAAGCCAGCGCAGGCGTAAGGCTGCACACCATCATCAGCACCGTAAGCAGTGCCACGATCATCCAACTTCTCTTTTTCATGTGCATCTCCTCCTCATTCTCCCACTACCGGCGCCTGAGCGGCCGCCCAGGCAGTCTGCGCATTTGTGCCCAGTGTGCTCTGGATTGCGGAAGCGACGATTTCCACATGCAGCGTATAGCCGGCCTGCGGCGCCGCCTTCAGCGGCTGGCATTCGCCGATCAGCGCTTCGGTGGAAGCGCCGGGTGCTACTGCCTCGCTATAGTACCAGAAGCCATCATTGGCCTGCGCCCACTTGGCGCTGGCAGGCATCGTAATGGAATAATCCTGCCCCGCCACCGGCGCCGTGCCCAGCACGTTGCCGCTGGCATCCTGCCAGGTGACGAGCACGGCGGCGCGGAGATAAGCCGCGGTATCGCCGGTATTTTTCACCTGCACATTGGATTTGACATTGTTCTTAAAGGTTTCTACAACCGAACACGCCACTTTAGAGGGTGTGAACGTATTTACTTCGGGACTCGTCCGGGTGACGAGATAGGCGACCGTACCTCCCACAACCGCCAGCAGCATTGCCGCAACGGCAATCAGGAGAAGCCATGCCTTTTTATTGCGGTGAGTGGAGCGCCCTGCTCCCTCAGCCTGATATTTTGCTTGATACATGATGCTCTTCCCCCCTTACTGCGAGACTGCGCTGAATGTGTTTTCCGCATAGGCGTTGCCATCCAGCCAGTATTCCGCCACTCTGTTGTTGACAAAGCCCAGCGTGGCCGCATCCCCATTCTTATTGGGTTTCAACACAGCCTGCTGCGGGCCGGTTTGCGTTTCATAGCGCCACGACCAGCCCTCATCCTCGGTCACGGTATAGGTGCCGATGGGCAGGCCGCAAATCACTGCACTGCCGTTGCCACTGACGACCACTTTCAGATCCACCTGCTCTGCCTTATTGTTGCCAGCGCCGGTGATATGGAAGAGGAAGGTCTGACCCCCGTCGACCGCCTGTGCGCCCGATTTCGCAATGGTGAGCTTGCAGGTTTTGATTTTTACGGTAAACTGATGGTCTTTCGCGCCATCCCCGGTATTGATCAGGGTGGTATACGAAGTAACATCCGTACCGTTGATGGCAGTGGTTACGCTTACATCCGTTTCCTCGGCAAAGGCGCCTTCCACAGGGCTATAAGTGCGGCCCAGCGTGGGGCGTACACCCATCATGGTCACATCCGTATCCAACGTCTGACCGTGCATCCACTGCTCGGAAACCACATTCTGCCCCAGATAGTTGGCCGTCTCTCCCAGATAGATTTCAGAATCCTTAAAGGTGAGCACCGGCTTAAAGACGAGCACATTCGCATTTGCATTTTTGGTCACTGCCGTTGCCGGTGTGCCGTTTGCCCCGGAGCCATTCGTCTTGGGCGCAACGGTGAGGGAAACGGTCACAGAACTATCTACCGTATTGCTCACAGTTCCGGCGGTAATGGAC
The DNA here is from genome assembly GCA_945927325.1 of uncultured Clostridia bacterium. Classification (GTDB taxonomy): domain Bacteria; phylum Bacillota; class Clostridia; order Christensenellales; family Christensenellaceae; genus QANA01. The sequence continues at coordinate 8,158 of CAMEMG010000021.1, forward strand.
GGCGTTCCGATGTTAACATAGGCTTTCTGCCAGTCTTCCGCGTTCTCATAAACCGAGAGGTCGCACAAAGCGTCGGCCTTGGGTGTGGTGCCCAGCAGATAGATATTTTTATCGACTGCCGCAAAATCGGGCACATTGAGCGGGATATTGACTTCGGGGATAGTGAAGGCCTCCAAAGGCTGATCGGCCTCAGCATTCACATAAACGCCGGAAGCGGCGCCGTTAGTCTGCACGTTATTGCCGCCGAAGAAGCCTGCGCGGACGGGAGCGTTAAATTCGATGATCAGCTTTTTGCCATAGCTACCATCCGACTTTGCAGTATCAGTAACAAAGTTCGCATTGAAGTCAAAGCCGGTGACGGATACGGTATTTCCCTGAATCGTCGGCTGCAAATTGCTCAGCACCGGCGAAGCCCAGCTCGCGCCGTTTGCCGAAGTGGCATCTGCCGTATATACCTTGATATCGTCGGTATTGGCAGGCATAACAAACTGCTCTGTCAAAACGTCCTTGATGACTGTCTCGCTGCCCAGTGAAATGCTGGGCGCAGAGATACTTTCGGAAATTTTCTTAAAAATAGCATTCAGGGATGCTGTATCACTTGCCGACAGGTAATAGCCCTGATTACTTCCTCCTGTTCCACCATTATCCATACTCTGTGCATTAGGATAGTTGCTGGAAAGATAATGCAAAAACTTATTGGTTCTCGCACTATCATCATCTTTATCGGAAATTTCCAGTTCCGGGTTCGCATCATCCAGCATACCAATGGTATATACCGTTGCTCCATATGTATTTTTCAAATCATAGGAAGCTTGTATGGCGGGATTGGCAGAACCGGAGATCGTTTGATCGTTCCAAGTACCGCTTCCCGGTTCGCCGTCTGTAAACACTACGACAACCCGATTACGCTTACCGGGAGCTGTGCTTGCCGCATTTGCGAAGGCATTTTTTGCATTGGCCATACCATCTTCTATATAGGTTCCGCCGTCTGCCTTCAACCCCGAAATAGCCGATACTACAGTTTGGTGATTATTTCGAATGTCATTTGCCAATCCAACTTTTATAGTAGATTCATTATTACCTGAAAATCCTATCACGGATACTCTGTGATCCACATTATTTGCCGTTGCATTTGCATGAACATCGTTGACAAATTGTGTAGCAGCATTTATCAGCGCCTGCCGTCTTGAGGTACCCGCCCCACTCGCCTCGTAAAACTGAACATGGCCATTTGTGGTGTCTGCTTCAGAGGTCATCGGTCTATATCTGGATCCCCAGTGAATAATAAAGTGTCCACCGGAATACCATCCAGCACCTTTCCAAGGGTGTTTGTCGCACCACTTTACCTGAATATAGCTGTCACCGGATTTTACATAATAAGTCTCTTTTGTATTCAATTCGTACACCTTCGTATACTGATTGATTTCATATTCCATGCTTCCGCTTTCATCCAGCACCAGCACAATATCTGTGGGAACTGCCGCTTCGGAAGTTGTAACCGTTCCGGTTGTATAGGCTTCAAGGCGAATGGTCACCTCTTTTTTCGAAGCATCATTGGTGGCCTTCTTATCCAAAATAAGCCCGTTCTCCTGCGTATCCGCAAGTGCCGACACACTCCTAAACATTCTGCTGCGGCCAACGTAAACAGGCGGCTTCAATTCCCCTACTGCTGTATAGTTTTTAGCAGGAGTAATCACAATTTCGTCCAGCTCAATCTGCAAGCGTGCAGCAAAATCCCGGATTTCCTCTTCCGACAATACATCCAGCAGCGCTTCTCTTTCAGCTTCCGAGAGCGTTTCCAGATAAGCATTTACATCTGCCTCAGAAGTTTTTGACAAAAGCTCATTTTTTGCAGCATTTACATCAAAGTTTTCTTCCAGTGACGAAACTGTGCCGCTTTCCGCATTTTCTTCCAGTGACGAAACTACGTCGCTTTCCGCTGCTGCGCAGAGGGCAGGAAGGCAGATTGCCAGCAGCATGGCTGCGCTCAGCAGCAATGCCAGTAATTTTCTTTTCATAGCCATCCTCCTTCTTTACTCGTCGAGGGCAGCAGGCCAGCCTGCCGCTTCCAGCGCGGATGCGCCGTTATTTTCGCTCTGTACAGCCTGCATTTTCACGGAAACGGTAACCTGGCATTCCATATAGGAATTATCCATGGTGCTCAAAAATTCCACTTGCTCGAGCAGGGGCGTCGTCTGCGCGCCTGCCGGCAAAGCCTCCGCATAATAATACCAGCCATCCTGCTCGACCCAGCCCTGCTCTGCCAAATGCAGGCGGATCTGCGCATCATCCAGCTGCTCGCTGCCATCGGCAGCCAGCACCTGCTTGCTCAGGCGCATGCGGATATAAGCCGGGTGATCCCCCGTATTTTCCACGAAGACCACTTTTGCAACTTTTTGCCCGGGCATGATGCCGGAAAGGCCATCTGCCGGGAAGGGGCTGCCATCGGCCGTCTGCTCTACCAGACGCGCCCGCAGATTGCCCGCCGTGATGACGTTATCTGCCGTCCCCGAAGTGGTGAAATAGGCCAAAGAGCCTGCGGAGAGCAGCGCTATCAGGCAGAGGATGAGTGCCACGCTCCAGAGTTTTCTCTTCATCTTTTTCTCCCTCCTTTTTTCCTGCGCGGATCCTGCCGCGCACCTGAATTGTTCTATCTTGACCGGCGGCCACGCCGCCGCGGAGATTCCAAACCTGTTTTCCCTTTTCGTTTCCTATTGCCGTATATTATGGAAAGAAGGTTGGGCGGGAAGCCGCCCAGCCTTTTTCTGTTGAGGTATTACTTTTTAGATTCCATTACTGCCAGTTGGTAGCAGTGCCGCCAAAGGGGTTGTAGTTTGCGCTGAATGCAGCGGTGATAGCTGCGTCTGCGTTTGCAAAGCCATCAGCCTGAACAGCGACTGCCACGACAGGGCACTTAACGTTGCCTTCCAGAATGCTCAGATCAGCATTGGGGAAGCGGGTATCGATATATTTGCCGTTTGCCATGTCTACATGGGAATCCAGATATACGCCGGAAACGAACTGCTCAGTGGTAGCGCCTGCTGCCAGAGCCTGATAGTAATCAGCATAGTAAACGTTGTAAGCAACGCCATCGATGGTGGTCTCGAAATAATTCCACTTATTGTCGTGCTTCCAGGTCCACTCATTGCCATAGGTGGTGGTCAGGGTGCCATCGTCGTTAAACTTGTTACCAAAGTTGAAGTGCAGCACATTCGCGCCGGCATTGAAGGTTTCCTCGCCGTCATCCAATGCGGAAGGAATTGCGAAATAAGCGCGGATGTAAGCTTTGGATTTGCCGGTGTTTTTGATGGTGACGATCTTGTCAACATAGTTTGCGGCAACGGGCTGACCCAATTCATTCTTTTCGCCCTGAGCGGAGCCGACGATGGGCATCAGAACCTGATTCTGCTCGAAATCTACCAGCTGCAGCCCGCCATTTGCGTCTTTCTCTACCTGCTGCTCGATCAGGTCGATCTTAACGCCGCCTGCCGTGAAGGTGTTGGTTTCTTTGTCCTTATCGGTGAAGTAAGCCAGAGACATTCCGACAATGCTGACTGCGATCAGCGCAATTGCCATTGCCATTGTAAACAGTTTCTTTTTCATCTTTCATTTCCTTTCTTATGTTTAAGATGTTTTTTTATTTAGAAACGGTATGTTTTGCTCTCCCCCCCCCCCGAATCTTAACACTTTTTAAGTTTTTTCGGCCTTATGCCTGTGCTGCCGTCCATGCAGCGGCAGCTGTGGCGAAGCCTGCTTTCTGCACTGCGTAAGCGGTGAAGGAAAGTGTGGGTGCCGCTTCCGTCTGGTTTTCAATAGCATCCATGTCGGCTTTGGTGACGGTTTTCTTTACCGTGACCTGATCGTTCGTCAATACGGAGAATTTCTGTACCGTATCCGCAGCAGCTACTTCTCTGTAATAAACGCCGGAAGTGCCGGGTACTGCTGTCCAGTCGGAGGCGATGTCGTACTTGATGTAGCTATCCAGGTTCGTGGATTCCTCCACTTTGACGAACAGCCAGCAATCCTCACTGCCTGCCTTAACCGAGACTTTCGGGTCCTTCGCGATCGTCTCACCGGGGACCATCTTGTAATCCGACGTGCTCTCTTCCAGGGCGATATCGATGTTGCCGACAGTAAAGGTGTTTACTTCAGTTTGTGTTTTGGCAGTCAACCAAGCAACCGTACCTGCCACTGCCGCGCCGATCACCAGCAGAAAAGCTGCTGTCAACGCAATCAATTTCTTTTTCATGTTTGTTTCCTCCTATTTTTTTATCATTCATGATTTATTTGGAAAACGCTGCTGCGTTTTGCCATTCTACCTATTTACCGCTCTTTCCGGGCATGCGCCGCAGGCTGCTCTTCTTGCTTCTCTTTCTTGCCGCCGCTCTCGGTCAGCAGGCAAAGGCCGAGCAGAATGCCCACCGCACCGATGGCCACATACAGCCCCGGCGGGTTGGATATATATTGGGAGATATATCCCAGCAGCGGAATATGCGCCACCACCTTGCCCAGATAGTTTTCAAACAGCACCGGGCTGCCATCGGGCAGGATATTGCCCTCTTCATCGCGGTTATTGATGCCCTGGGTATAGAAGCGGCCGCCTTCCAGATCGATTTCCCGCACCTGATGGGTCGCCACCACCAGATCCTCATTCAGGACAAAGGAGATGGCATCGCCCACCTCGATTTCCTCTGCCGGCACCTTTTTCACATAGACTAAGCAGCCTACCGGCAATTCCGGCTCCATACTGCCGCTGACCACGGCGAAGGGCGTCAATCCGAACAACCGCACCCCTGCCAGCGCCACCGCCAACAGCAGCACTGCCACGAGCAACAACGTGCTCAACACATTGCCTGCCCGCTTGAGGGCTCTTGCCGCTTTCCGATCCATTGCCGCGTCCCCTTTCTTTTTTCTTAAAAATCGAACGGTTTCTATTTATTTCCATCCATCAACATCTTTTGGAAAGAATCTCGCGATTTTTCGACATATTTCGAAAAAACCTTTTGTTATCCTTATTTTTCGGATTCCGTTCTTTGCCCTTAGTATAATACACAAATTTCATTTTGTCTATCTTCCTTCGCAGACATTTTTTATGAAAACTTCCCATCCTATCTATTGGAAACGCCCCCTATCGAAAGGAGTTTTTTCCATGATAAATTTTGACAGATACGCTGCGGCAGGAGCGGAAACTTTCGCAGGAGGTGCTGCGCGGCTTCGCATGTATGGCCAGAAGTCATCTGGCCATGATTGAAAACGGAAGCAAGCAGCTCAATTTTGAAACGATTTGGCGCATTGCCAACGGGCTGCAGATGGCCCCCTCCGAGCCGGTGCAGCTGATCGAGCAGGATGCGCAGCGGCACCGGCAGGAAGGCAGGCAACCCCGGGGTTTTTGAACGCCCGGGGCTTTTTTCTTCCTTTATATATAATACCTGTGCTATACTGAAGGCAGCATGACGGGCACTGCCCGGCAAACAGGAGGAGATTTTGATGGGAAAACGATATCTGATTGCAGTTGACTTGGAAGGTGCGGCCTGCGTGGTCGGCACTCCCTTTACCAGCCTCAACGGAAGCAGCAACTACGCCTTTGCCTGCCGGCAGGCTACCCGGGAAGCAGATGCCGCCGCGCGCGCATTATTTGACGGCGGCGCAGAAGAAGTGATCGTCTGGGATAATCACGGCCAGGGCGTCAATCTAGATTATGAGCAGCTGGACTCCCGCTGCCGCATTTTGCTGGGCACCGGCTACCGCAGCCGTTTTCCGCTGCCCGAGGGCCGCTACGACGGGCTGATCCTGATCGGCTATCACGGCCGCGAAGGCACGCCGGGCGGCGTTTTGGCGCACAGCTACAACTCGGTTTCCTTTCAGGGGCACACGGTTAACGGCGAGCCGCTGGGCGAAATGCAGATCGATGCCGCCTTTGCCGGCAAGCGGGGCGTGCCCGTGCTCTTTGCCGCTTCGGATGACCAGGCCATCGCCCAGGCGCGGGAAAGCTTCCCCTGGATTGAGACGGTGGTCACCAAGCAGGCTTCCGCCTGGAATTTCGCGCTTAGCCTGCATCCGCAGGCGGCAGTGGAAGCCATCTACCGCGGCGTGACGGCAGCGCTGGCACGGGAAGCGGAAATGCAAGTCTATACCATCCGCGAGCCGCTGCATCTATCGCTGCGCTTCCGCCGGGCAGACGAGGCTGCCGCCGCCCAGCTCTACGACCGGGCCCGCCGCCCCTTCGCTTCCCCCGATGCCTATACGCGGGAGGGCTGGCTGGATCAGCTGGAGGATCTATTTAACTGAGTGCCTTATCCCGAGGCACCCCACAGCGCCGTAGCTTCATAGCCGCGGCGTTTTTTTAATCCGGCTTTGGCAGTTTCTGGCGATTGGCGCGGCAAGGCGGCATCTTTACCATTCCGGAAAACAGTGTTTACAAATTGGTCATCGGTCTTTCAGCTTTCTTTCAGCACCTTTCCATACAGTCATAGAAAGCAGAAGCGCGCAAAAGGAGTGATTGATTCTTGACAAAGCGTTATTCGAATCTCTTATGCCTGCTGCTGCAGCAAGAGGCTTCTTTGGGCAACTCGGGCGGCATGGGAAAAGGCGATCACAAGCAGAATCCCCCCGGAGGTACGGCAGGAGAGCCTCCGCAGAAGAGACAGCCGCAGGCAGAACCCGGGCAGGCACCTGCCGGCAGACCATAAGGGCAACAAAAAAAGCAGAGTTTTCACTCTGCTTTTTTATTTGCCTATATCGGCTGATTCTGCGGAAAACTCATTCCGCCCCTTCCTGCCACCGCGGATAGATGAGCAGCACTCTGCCCAGCTCCAGCGCGATGCGGGCAGGCACCCCGGTAAACTCATTGCTTGTGCCGAGGGGGAAATCCGGCGTCAGCACGGCATCCTGCAGCGGATATTTAAGCCCCTCCAGGCTTACCCCCTGCGCCGCCCCGCCATAAGCCAGTACGCTCAGATAGCCTTTGAGCCCTGCCGCCAGGCGCAGCTCACCCGGGCCGCCCAGCAGCGTAAGCACATTCTGCTCGGCCATCAGCCAGCCCCGTGCACCCTGCTTTTCCAGAAAAGCCAGCAGCTGAATATTGGCCAGCGTATGATCCATACGGCCGCCCGTCCCGCCCAGCAGGCAGAAATAGCGGTAGCCCTTTTCCAACCCCACCCGGGCCGCCGCCAGCATATCAGTATCATCCTTTTCCTGAGGCAGCACCAGGCAGTGATCCGCCTTGGGAATATGCCCCAGCGAATCGAAATCCCCCAGCAGAATATCCGCCTCCAGGTTCATCCTCTGGGCATGGGTATACCCGCCGTCTGCCGCAATCAGCAGATCCTGCGGGCGCTTTTGTATGGTATAGTCGTAAAGTGGGCCTGCTCCCAACAGATAGCAGACACCCTCTTCCGGTATTGCTTCACAGCCAAACATTTCTCTTCTCCGTCTTTCTGCCGGAAAGCCGCTTTTCGGCTTTGGCAATTTCAGCCCAACAGTTCCTCATAGGAAGCGATGTGCGCATCTGCCGTCCGGCAGATTTCTTCCCAGGCGTAGGCAGCGCTGGCATCCTGCACAGCCACCGTATAGAAGCCGGCCGCTTTCACCGTCTGAATGCAATGCAGCGCATCTTCAAAAACAGCGCAATCCCGCGGTGGATTGCCGCCTGCCGCCCGCGCCGCTCGCAGGTAGATTTCCGGCGTGTGCTTATCCACCCCTTCTTCCGTGCAGGTCAGCACTGCGGCAAAATACGGCAGCAGCCCCATACGCGCCAACACCGGCTCGGCGACCACGCGATCGGTCGCAGTTGCCGCAGCCAGCGCCACACCCTGCGCACGCAGTTTTTCCAAATAGGCTTTGACGCCCGGTTTGGGTGCGGCTTTTGCATCATATTCCCGCGCAGCCAGCTCATTGATGCCATCTATAATAGCCTCTGTTCCCAGCTGCACTCCATGCGCCTGCAAATATGCCGCCGTATCCCGCATATCCAGCGCCCGGATTTCCTCCCGCAGCTCCGGCCAGGGCTGCAGGTTCTGTTCGCACAGATAGGCGTCGATCAGGTTGTCCCAGATATGCATGGAGTCAAGCAAAGTGCCGTCCATATCAAAGACGGCTACAGAAAATTTTTCAAGTTTCATTGTGTATTCCCTTATCTGTCAAATTCTGCTTTTCAAAAAAAGCTGCCGCCGCAAATGCCGCAACTTCTTTAAAAGTATAGTATATGCGCCCGGGTAAGTCAAATTTACTTCCGGCAAACCGGCTGTTTTTCCGCGCGGAAAATTATAGCAAAAATATTCATCTAAATGCATAATTATTAAAAACTTTGTAAATTTTTATTGACTTTTTTGCCCGCCTGCATTATGTTAATTATATTAATTTACTTGTACTGTTTTTTTACAGGAGGCATTATGAAAAAAGTAAACAAATTGGTTGCTCTGCTGATGGCGCTGACGCTGGTCTTCGTCATCAGCAGAGCAACCAATTTGTTTACTTTTTTCATAATGCCTCCTGTAAAAAAGTAAACAAATTGGTTGCTCTGCTGATGGCGCTGACGCTGGTCTTCGTCATGGCAGGCTGCAAAAAGAAAGAAGAAAAAGAAGTCTATAAAATCGGCATCCTCCAGCAGCTGGAGCATCAGGCGCTGGACGCAGCCACCGAAGGCTTCAAGCAGGCGCTCATTGATCTTCTGGGCGAAGAGAATGTGGATTTCGATTATCAGAACGCTCAGAACGAGCCCACCAACTGCGCTTCCATCGCCACCAAATTCGTCAACGATAAAGATATGGATCTGATCATGGCCAACGCCACCACTGCCCTGCAGTCGGCCGCAGCTGCCACTTCCGAAATTCCGATCGTTGGCACTTCCATTACCGACTATGTTTCCGCAGGCGTGGTAGACAGCAACGACGTGCCCGGCCGCAACGTCACCGGTGCATCCGACCTGGCTCCCATCGATCAGCAGATCGACCTGCTCATCAAGCTCTGCCCCGAAGCCAAGACGGTTGGCATCATCTATACTTCCAGCGAAGCCAACTCTGTATTCCAGGCTGAAAAAGCAGAAGAAATCATGAAGGAAAAGAATCTGGATGTAAAAGTCTATACCGTTTCCGATTCCAATGATATTCAGGCAGTTGTCACCACCGCCGTCGGCGAAGTGGATGTCATCTACATTCCTACCGACAACAACCTGGCAGACAACATGGAAATCGTGAAGAACATCACGGTTCCCGCCAAACTGCCCGTCATCGCAGGTGAGGAAAACATGTGCAGCAAGGGTGGCCTGGCTACGCTTTCCATCAGCTACTACAGCATGGGCTATTCCGCAGGCAAGATGGCTTATGAAATCCTCGTAAACGGCGCAGATCCGGCTGAAATGCCCATCCAGTATGCCGAAGAAGTCACCCTGAAATACAACAAAGAAGTTGCAGAACTCATTGAATGGGAAATTCCTTCGGATATGGTCGCCATCGAAGAATCATGAACGGCACCGCATTAGCGGGCTAATCATCTAACAAAATATTGAAAAAGCGGCAGAAGGGCTTTCCCTGGCCGCTTTTTTTTGCTATAATACACTGTGCATGTGCATTATTGTACAAAAGCACGAATCCTGATAATCCATTATTATTACAATATAGGGGAAAATTTCATGAATTTCACTTCTTTGCTCAATGCTCTACCCGGTTCGGTCGCGCAGGGTCTCGTCTGGGGGCTGCTGGCCATCGGGGTCTACATCACCTACAAGGTGCTGGACTATTCGGATATGACGGTCGATGGCAGCATGGCTACCGGCGGCGCAGTAGCCGTCATGCTCATGCTGAACGGCACCAACCCTTACCTGGCATTATTGGCCGCATTTGCAGCCGGCATGCTGGCCGGGCTGGTGACAGGCGTTTTTCACACCGTGTTTGGCATTCCCGCCATCCTCTCCGGCATCCTCACCCAGCTGGGGCTGTATTCCATCAATATGCGCATTCTGGGTAAATCCAATCAGGCCATCAGCGTCGATAAGTTTGACTTGGTGATCAGCCTGCGTTATATCCCAGAAGCCATTCTGGTCGGCGCCATTTTCTGCGCGATTCTCATCGCCGTGCTCTACTGGTTCTTCGGCACCGAAGTGGGGCATTCCATCCGCGCCACCGGCAACAATGCCAACATGGCCCGTGCACAGGGCATCAACACCAACTGGAATAAAGTGCTGGGGCTGGTGCTTTCCAATGGCCTCGTCGGCCTGGCAGGCGGCCTTTATGCCCAGTATCAGGGCAGTGCAGACGTCAACATGGGGCGCGGCGCCATCGTCATCGGATTGGCCGCCATCATCATGAGCGAAGTGATTTTCGGCAAGCTATTCCGCAATTTTGCCCTAAAGCTGGCCGGAGTCGTCCTTGGATCTATCCTGTATTTCGCCATCATCGCCCTGGTGCTGCAGCTGGGTCTTTCCACAACCGACCTCAAGCTGTTCTCCGCGCTGATCGTGGCGCTGTTCCTGGCAATGCCGCATCTCAAGGCCAAATTCTTTGGTCAGGTAAAATCCGGAGGAAAGAAACATGCTTGAGCTGAAAAATATCCGCAAAACCTTTAATGCCGGCACCGTCAACGAAAAAGTTGCCCTGAACGGCGTAAACCTTACCTTGCAGGATGGCGAATTTGTCACCATCATCGGCGGCAACGGCACCGGTAAATCCACGACGCTCAACGCAGTGGCCGGCGTATTTCCCGTCGATTCGGGCAGCATTCTCATCGACGGCATTGACGTCACCCGCCTGCCCGAATACAAGCGCGCCAAATATCTGGGTCGCGTATTTCAGGATCCGATGACGGGTACCGCCGGCAATATGAACATCGAGGAAAACCTGGCACTGGCTTCTCGCCGCGGCAAATCCCGCTCCCTGCGCTGGGCCATTACTTCCAAAGAGCGGGAATTCTTCCGCGCAAAACTGGCCACGCTCGGCCTGGGGCTGGAGCACCGCATGACCACCAAAGTCGGGCTGCTCTCGGGTGGACAGCGACAAGCGCTAACGCTGATCATGGCTACGCTGGAAAAGCCCAAGCTGTTGCTGCTGGATGAGCATACCGCTGCCTTAGACCCCAAGACAGCTGCCAAGGTGCTGGAAATTTCCGACCAGATCATCGCCGAAAATGGCCTTACCGCCATGATGGTCACCCACAACATGAAAGATGCCATCGTCCACGGCAACCGGCTGCTGATGTTCTACGAAGGGCGCATCATTCTGGATATTGCCGGAGAGGACAAGAAAAAGCTCAAAGTCGAGGATTTGCTCCACGAGTTTGAAAAACTCTCGGGCGAGCAATTTGCCAACGACCGCGCGCTGCTTTCCTGACTTACTTCTTTTGAAAAAGAAGTAAGCAAGAAAACTTCATGACCATAATCACAACAACAGAAAGGCAGTTCCAAAAACTGCCTTTTTTCTTTGTCTTTTGTGCCTGCGCTCTTTCCTTTTTGAAAAAGAAGGAAGCAAGAAAACTTCATGACTATAACCACAACAACAGAAAGGCAGTTCCCAAAGGACTGCCTTTTTCTTTGCTTTCCGCTCCTATTCTCTTTTCGCTTTTGAAAAGA
>CAMEMG010000022.1:0-19528 GCA_945927325.1 uncultured Clostridia bacterium
ACGGCCACTGACAAAAATGCGTGAACGGCTTGCTTTTAAGCTGTGGGGCGGCAATGTAAACGGCGCAATCACTGCGAATCTGGCTATGCAGAAAGGCTATAAATATACTTACCAGGGAACGTTGGATGATCATATTTATCTGGCTTCCGAATTGGGAACGCGGGAAGCACATTTCGGATACGATCAGGTCTATCACCTGACGCAGGAAGAGAAGGATGAAAATCTCAAAGGCCGCCATTACGGAAAGGATGGCAGGCGCAGCCGGGAGCAAATGATCAAGCGGGTGGATGAAGTTACCCGCGTGGGAGCAGATCCCGCCCGCAAACTGGCGCGCAAGGATCGACTGATCGGGCCTGCGATTGCCTGCATCAAGGCGGGCAGAGTACCGTTCTTTCTTACCAAAGCGGCAGCAGCGGGGTTTTATTTTGTGAACCCGGCAGATGCTTCGGCCTGCGCAATTCAGAAATGCATTCAGGAAGAAGGCATAGAGGCCGCCATTATCAAATTCTGCGAACTCAATATGGAGGATGCAGAGGAGCGGATGATCTTCCAGTTGATATTGGGGCACTATTATGAAATGAGCGAACTGGATCCCGTGGATATCCATTATTGCGAATAAAATCAAAATGGAAGCGGCTCTTTTGAGCCGCTTTTATTGCGGAATAAATAGCCGGAGTGTAAATTTTAAAAGAAAAAACGGTACCAATTGTCTCGTTGCGCGAAGTGTGATAAAATAATAAAATATATCAATATAGCTGTAAAGCGCGGGAAAAGAGGGCGTATATGGAACAGAAAAAGAAAAACCATTGGCTGACGGAATGTCTGCTGGCATTGGCAGCGTACGTCGTACTGTTCTTTTTAATGCAATATACATTGATTACGGCAGTATTGCTGGCGGTTCCCTGTATTTTTGTCGGTGTGCGCCGCGGTTGGCTGGCCGGCAGCGCTTTTCTGATTCTGTGTACGGCACTTACCTGGTTATTTGGCAATTGGTTGGCGTTACTGGCGGCAGGGATTATTCTGCTGCCTGTATTGGCCGGCTGGTATTTGCTGAGAAAAAAGCGACCGGCCTGGGAAAGCCTGGTGATCTCCTGCGGGGCTATGCTGGCATCGCTGGGCGTGGCGGCCGCACTGCTGCATTATGTGGCTGACGGCAATGTGGCACAATATCTGGTGGAACTTTTGCTGCAGAAAGCGCAGCAGGATATAGGGACTGCGGCGAGCCTTTTTACCTTATTGCTCTCCAACGACCTGGCTTCAGGGGCGCTCAGTGCCGAGCAGGCGTATGAGCTGATGTATACGGCGGATATTTTGCAGTATATTTCAGCGGAAAGCAGCGTGACTCTGCTGAAACGCATGGTGGAAACGGTGCTGCCCAAAATGATTATTTATGCAGTTGCCTACGGCGGGTTATGCAATTATTTTCTTACGCGTCTGCTGGTGAAAAAATGCGGGCAGGAAGTGGCGGTTGTGCCGCCGGTTGAAGCCTGGCGCATGCCCGGGCAGCATGGTATTTATATGGCGATTACATTGGCTGTTGGCTATGGCGTGCTGCTGTTCGGAGATGCTTCGCTGGCAGCACCGGCGCAGATGCTTTTCTCGTTAGCCACCATCGCTTTTGGATTGGAAGGTATCAGTACAACGACCTATTTTCTTATGCTGCGGGTGCGATCGCGAGCCGGACGAATGGCTATTGCATTGGGAATGTTCCTGCTGGTGCCTGGCTTGATGACGGCCATCGGCGTGATTGAACAGCTGTTTGGTATTCGTAAGCGCTTTATTATAGTGAAAAGAAAACGTTAAGGGAAGGACGGAACCGAATATGAAAGTTATTTTATTGAAAGATGTCAAAGGACAGGGCAAAAAGGGAGAAATCGTGAATGTGAGCGATGGCTATGCAAGAAACTATCTTTTCCCGAGAAATCTGGCCCAGGAGGCGACTGCACAGAATCTGAACAGTGCGCAGGTGAAGCAGGAAGCGGCGGCGCACAAAAAGGAAATGGAAAAGAAAAATGCGCAGGAAATGGCTAAACAGCTGGAGAATAAAGGCGTAGTCATTAAAGCAAAGTGCGGCAGCACCGGCCGACTGTTCGGAGCGATTACCAATGCGGAAATTGCCGAGGCATTAAATCAGCAGACCGGTCTGGAACTGGATAAAAAGAAGGTAGTGCTGGCCAACCCGATCAAGGAACTGGGTGAATATACCGTCACAGTCAAACTGTATGCGGGTGTACAGGCGACGATCGGCCTTAAAGTTGAGGAGTAAGCGCGTAAGGAGCATCAAGATCGCCTGCGGAAGGGAAGGTGTGGAAAATGCCTGAAGCGATCCATCGTATTCCGCCCAACAGTATAGAGGCGGAGCAGTCGGTATTGGGGGCAATGCTGCTTTCAGAAAACTGCGTGTTGGCGGCGGCAGAAAAACTCAAAGAGGAAGATTTTTATTCCAGGGAACATCGGCGTATTTGGCGCGCGATGGCAGATTTGGCCGCGCTCAACAAGCCGGTCGATTTGGTGACCGTTTCAGAGCGCATGGGAGAGGGCGAACCGCTTTCCACCGATGAAATTTCCTATCTTTCCAATTTGACAGAGGCAGTTCCCTCTATTCGCAATATCGACCATTATATTGAAATCATACGGGAAAAAAGCCGGTTGCGCAAATTGATCTCTGCAGCGGCCGAAATTGCGGAAATGGGTTATAAATCGGAAGCGCCGGCAGGAGAAATTCTCAACACCGCTTCCGACCTGATCTATAAAATTGCAGAAGATAACAGTGATCGCAGCTTGACGCACTTGCGGCAAGCACTGCTGGAAGGCTATGAGAGCATCAGTAAAGCGGCAAAATCCAAAGACGGACTGATGGGTGTGGCGACGGGATTCCCGCTTATGGATAAAAAACTTTCCGGCTTTCAGCCTTCGCAGCTGATTGTAGTGGCCGGCCGCCCCGGTATGGGCAAAACAAGCTTTGCACTCAATATTGCCGAACATGTGGCGGTGCGGGAGAATAAACCGGTGGCTATCTTTTCTCTGGAAATGAGCCGGGAGCAGCTGGGAATGCGCCTGCTGTGCAGTGGAGCGGGAGTAGATTCCCAAAATGCCCGTACCGGTCGACTGACCGAACAGGATTTCTATGCCTTGGCGGATGCTATGGTGCCTCTGGAAGGTGCTCCTATTTATATTGATGATACGGCTATCATCGGCCCGGGTGAAATGATGGCTAAAATCCGCCGTTTGAAAAGTCAGGTAGGCGAAATCGGGCTGGTTGTGATAGACTATTTGCAGCTAATGACGGCCGGCGGGCGAATTGAAAACCGCCAGCAGGAAATTTCTACCATCACCCGTTCGCTAAAAGTGGCAGCGAAGGAACTGAACGTGCCGGTTATGCTGCTTTCTCAGCTTTCCCGTGCGACAGAAAAAAGAGAGAATAAGAGGCCGATGCTTTCCGACCTGCGCGAATCGGGCGCAATCGAGCAGGATGCCGATGTGGTGCTGTTCCTGCACCGGGAAGATTATTATGCGGAGGACAACGCAAAACCGGGGCGCAGCAGTATTATCATCGCAAAACAGCGTTCCGGCCCGACCGGTACAATCGATGTCATTTGGCGCGGAGAACAGACAAAATATATGGAAGTGGATTTCAGAGAAGAAGGAGAATAAGGGCAAACGCTTTATGATCACACTCAAGGTGCCCGGTGATATGGATGGGCTTTCGGCTCAGGCATTTCTGGGGAAATATATTTACAATCTACGTGATGCGGAACAGTTATTTGGTGAAGGCAGAGTGCGCGCACTTCCGCTGGGCCGTAAACTGGAAGCGCTAACGCCGGTAAAGCGGGGCACAAGAGTGGTCGTGCTCACAGAGCGGACGTTGGATTCCTATCACAAGGTGGCAGAAGTAGTTTACGAAGACGAAGAATTTGCCGTTTTTAATAAGCCGATAGGGATGTCCTGTATTGAGCGGGCGGAAGCGGGAGCAAATCTCTATCACCATGCCATGCAGCATATGCAATTGCAGGGAGAATATGATTTGCGGACGTTGCATGTCCCTTATGTATGCAACGTGCTGCCGCGGGAAATGGGCGGTCTGGTGATCGTTGCTAAAGAACAGTTTTTATTTGAACATATGCTGGCAGCGCTGCGAGAACGGCGAATCAAACGGGTCTATCGGGTGATTGTGACGGGAGAGCCGGAGCAGGAGGCTCTGCTCCATGGCTTTATGGAACGGAGTACTGCTTTTTCCAAAGCGACGCTGCAGGAACAAATGAACCGCAATGCACGGCCGGCGGCTCTGCGGTATCGCCTGATCGAGCGGCGGGGAGAACTTTCGCTGCTGGAAGTGGAGCCGATGAGCTGCTATAAGGAACAGATTCCTCTGCAGCTGGCTAAAGCCGGGCTGCCTATTTTGGGGGACAGGCAATATGGCAGTACTGTAATGAACCGTAAATACGGCATTGATGCGCCGGCGATCTGGGCATATCGGATCGTTTTTGAGACGGGCCGCAATAACTATATGGAATATTTGAACGGCCGGCAGATCCAGGGCTCGACTGCGCAAATGCCCGGCATCGGATATTTTACGGAGCGGGAGGAAGAGCAGGCTCTGCGCGTAGAACCATTGAACAGGAAGCAGATCAAACAGGCCAGCCGTCTGGCTTGGGAAAGTTTTTGCGAAACGATTGCACCCGGTTATGAGAAACAGGGAGTTTCCGCTTTTCGGGAATTGATAAAACCTGCCCGCCTGAGCGATGCGGTAGAACGGGGAGAACTTCAGCTTTTTGGCTGCTTTGGCGCGGAAGGAATGAAAGGAATGTTGGCTTTGCAGGAACAGGCACATATAAGCCTGCTCTTTGTAAAAACGGAATGCCGGGGGCAGGGTGTGGGCAGTTTGCTGCTTTTACAGGCAGAACAATTTTGCCGGCAGAATGGAACACAGCGCCTGACGGTAAATGCGGCACCGGGTTCAGAAGCGTTTTATAGCAAAAGCGGATTTGCACCACAGGAAGCTGAGCAGGAACGGGATGGTATGCGCATTATACCGATGGCGAAAACGCTTTGACAAGACAGCGGGACATTAAAAAGAAATATTAAAAAACGGATACGGGCAGTGCGCATCCGTTTTTTTGATATTAGCGGGCAGGGCAACGCATGCGTCGCTGCAATTGCTGCATCTGCATGATACCTTGCTGCTGTGTGGCAATGATAGACTGAAGAACAGGCTTCAGTTCCGGGCAGATGGGATATTGCAGCGCAGTACGCGCCATGGCGGCAGCTCCCTGATGGTGAGGAATCATGCGCACGATAAAATTGTGAGAAATGCTATCGGTGCGTGTGACTTCGCGTATCTGCCGGATCATATTCTGCAGAATGCGCTCGTAAGTATCCAGATACTGCCGGGTGATCCGGCTAAGCATAGGCTTTTTTTCCATAAAAGACTCCTTTCCTTTCATCATATGCGAAAGAAAGGAGAAGGGAACGAGATTCTCCGGCATAAAAAAAGCGTCGCTTTTGCGACGCATATCAGCAGTCAGGAGGCGGAATATTCTTCTAGATTCCAGTTTCGGCACAGTTCGGCCAGAGTGCCGTTGGCCCGCAGCTTGGAAAGCGAATGATTGATCAGCTCGGTCATATCTGCCTGCTCCTTCCACAACATAAAGCGGTAAGAGGCAACCCCGATCGGCTCTTCGAGGCGGCGCAGCGACGTATAGCCGGAAAGCTTATAGCGAGGGCCGACCAGAGCAGCGCAATCGCTGCTGAGCAACGATTCCAGGCCATCCGGATAAGAGGAACACAGATGCAGATCGACTGAGATTTCCAACTCCTTAAACATGGAGGCAACGGCGGACTTGGTAATATCCGAGGTGAGCACGCGCACGCGGCGATTGGTTAAAGCCCAAAGGCTGTCGATGGTGCTGTCTGCCGCGCAGAATGCATAGACACCATCGGTAAAATAGGAATTGGATAGAGAAAGGCCTTGCGTTTTGAGCGGACCGCTTACGTACATACCCAACGCGATATGGATTTCTCCTGTTTTCAGCAAGTAAGAAGCTTCCTGGGAAGTGATGGCGTGAAAAATCAGTGTTTTATCAGGATAAATATCTGTTAAGACGGCTTCTGCCACATCCCGCTCAAAACCGATTATCTCGCCGGCTTCATTTTCCTGGGCGAATGAACTGGGGACGGCAATGCCGACGATCAATTCATCCAGTTCTGCAAAGGCGGTATGCTCGGGCGAGGCTTTGCGGCTGCCACGCACGAGAAAGAAGCCGCCAATCAGCAGCAGAAAAACGGCAATGGACAGGATGATGCGCCGCAGAGTCAGTTGTTTTACCAACTTCTTTGGGAGATGTCGGTATTTTTGCCAATAGAATCGAAATTTAAAAGGGAGCATGTTGCTTCTCCTGTATGTTACTCGAAGTTACCTGCTTTCATTATAAAAGAAATATGCAGTCATAATTGCGAATTTTTTGCAACAATTGCAATTCAGCGGCTTTCCCACAGAACGGAGGAAGGAGTGTTTCGCAGCAGAGCGGTGAACTGACCAGGGAAAAGCTGCTGCGCTTGTTGCGCATAAGTCTCTTGGTCATAGACGCCGATGCAGATGCTGCCGCTGCCTGTCATAAAGGCACCAAGGCAATGGGGATCTGAACGCAGTGCGGATAATACACGGCCGATATCCGGGCAGAGGGCAGTGCAACCCCATTCCAGGGCATTGGCTGTATGGGCAAAGAATGCCTGCGTGTTGCTCTGAGCCAGCGCTTCCAGCGTCTGCTCAATCCGGCAGTGTTGCCCTCCCATAAGGTCATATTGGCCGTAAGCCTGCGCTGCAGTTACGCAACCATCGGCCCGCACGGCCAGATAATAGGGATGCCAGTGATTGACCACCGGCTCCAGCTGTTCTCCGATGCCGCGGCAGCGCATACTGCCGCCTTCCATAAGGAAACAGACGTCGGCTCCGATACGGGCGCCCAAAGCCAGAAGAGCATGGCGGCTGAAGGGGCTGCCAAACATGCGGTTGAGGGCGAGCAAAACACCTGCGGCATCGGCACTGCTGCCACCCATGCCGGAAGCCAGGGGAATTCCTTTGCGGATATGCACTTCTGCGCCGCCTGTAAGACCGCTTTCGGCAAAGAAAAGCTGAACGGCGCGATAGGCAGAATTTTTTTCCTGCGGTACCCCGGGGCAGAAGATTCTGGTCTGCCCGGCAGAGGAAATATGCAGGGTATCATAGAGATCCACGCTTTGCATGACAGTATCAATGGCATGATACCCATCCGCCAGTTGACCCAATATATCCAAATAGAGATTGATTTTCCCGGATATCTTCAATGAAAGTTCCATAGAGGCTGCTCCGATGGGGAAACGTCTGTATGCAGAGGCATACAGCTCTTCCATTATAGCATAAATTCGGCAAAATATTTATAAAAACGCACAGGTATGTTAAAATAAGAAAAACAAAAGAAGCTGGGGCGAGAAAATATGTTTATTGCGCAGAAAATAAAAGATTATCAGATTTACGATACGGGGGACGGTATGAAACTGGAAAGCTGGGCAGGGATTCTGCTGGCCCGGCCGGATCCGCAGGTAGTATGGAAGAAACAGTTTCCCGAAAAGTGGGCGCAGGCGGCGGCTGTCTACACGCGCAGCAGAGCCGGCGGCGGGCACTGGGAGTTTCGCAGAAAATTGCCGGAGCGCTGGCAGGTAGAGATCGGAGGCCTGAAATTTTATGTGCGCCCGACCGGTTTTAAGCATACGGGATTATTTCCGGAACAGTCCTGCAACTGGGAATTTATCCGTGCGCATACCAGCCCCGGCGATCAGGTGCTTAACCTGTTTGCCTATACGGGTGGGGCGACGCTGGCGGCAGCGGCAGCAGGTGCGCAGGTAACCCATGTGGATGCGGCAAAGGGAATGGTAGCCTGGGCAAAAGAAAACGCAACGCTTTCCGGGCTGGAAGATCGGCCGATTCGCTATATTGTAGATGACTGCCTGAAATTTGTAAAACGGGAACAGCGCCGTGGGCATCTGTATGAGGGGATTATTATGGATCCGCCCAGTTATGGGCGCGGTACCAACGGCGAAGTGTGGAAATTGGAGGATGCGCTGGAGGAATTGGTGGTCGAATGCAGCAAACTGCTCAGCCCCCGAGCTAAATTTTTCCTGATCAGTTCATATACGACGGGGCTCAGCAGTGTGGTGACAGGTAATCTGCTGGAGCTCTATGTGCGCAGCAGCCGCGGCGGCAGCATTGAAGCGGATAATCTGGTGATTCCGGTAGAGCAAAGCCATGTGTTTCTGCCCTGCGGGACGACTGCCCGTTGGCTGGGAGAACAGGCATGAAAGTGCTTTATGAGGATAACCATCTGATTGTGGCTGTAAAGCCGCCCATGGTACCTACACAGCCCGACAGCTCCGGGGATGCCGATATGCTGGGCATGGTTCGGGAATATGTGCGCTGCCGTTATCATAAGCAGGGAAACGTCTATATCGGCCTGCTGCATCGGCTGGACCGGCCAGTCGGCGGCGTTATGGTATTTGCGCGCACATCCAAGGCGGCCTCCCGCCTTTCGGAGCAAATTCGCAGCGGCGGTATGGAAAAGGAATACCTGGCAGTTGTGCATGGCTGCCCGCCGGAGGAGGGGCTATTTGAGGATTATCTGATTAAGGATGCTTCCCGCAATCTGGTGAAACCGGTGCGTGAGGGCACGCCGGGAGCGAAATACGCCCGGCTGGAATATGCGTTGGAGGCGCGGCGGGGCAAACACAGCCTGGTGCGTATCCGCCTGCATACAGGCAGACCACATCAGATTCGGGTGCAATTCGCTTCCCGTGGTTATCCGTTGTTGGGAGATGTCCGTTATGGAAAAGGCGAGCCCGGGCGCATTGCCCTTTATTCGACACGCATTGCTTTTGAGCACCCGGTGCGCAGAGAGCGGATGGAATTTGAAAACATACCGACCGGTGGTTTTTTTGAAGAATTTACCGGAGCCGAGCCTGCAAACGACTTCCCTTTTTTTAGAAAAAATGAATAAATTTAATAAGAAAATGTTTGAAAAAACAAAAGGATGTGTTATAGTATAAACAAGGGTTGTTAGGGAAATGAAGGTATATGAATTCCACTTTTGGAAGGGGTTTACCTCGGACGACCAAAAATAGAATGGAGGTAATTTTTAATGAAAGTTAAAAATATTAGAGAACCCAAAAAGTTTTTCGAAGTGCTGAACAAATGCAAGGGAACGATCGAACTCGTCACTTCCGAGGGCGACAGATTGAACCTTAAGTCCAAGCTGAGCCAATATATCGCGCTGACCCAGATGTTCAAAGATGCACAGATCGACGAGATCGAAATCATCGTTTCTGAACCTGAGGATATGAGCATGATTATCGATTACCTCGTAAGAGGCTAAGCAGAGCTTTAGCATGGGCCGCAATTGCGGCCTTTTTTTATGCGGTTTTTTGCGGCGAAAAATGCCGGGATATAGTATAATTATGATAATAAAAGGATAGGAGCGGCTTATGCACATTTTATACAGCAGATATGCCCCGGCTTTGCTGGAGCGGTTATACGAAATGGCGGGCAGTGCTCTCGATGAGCACCGGCAGATGCTGGTGCTGGTGCCTGCACAGGCCAGTTTTATGATTGAAAATGGCATTCTGCAGCATTGTGGGCGCAGAGGTTTTATGGATTTGGAAGTGTTGAGCTTTGAGAAGCTGACGGAACGCATTGGGTCGTTGGCCGGCGGCCGGGCCGTGCAGGCGCTGGATGCTTCCGGTTTTTCCATGTTGGCAAAACTGGCCATGTCGAGATGCGCGGAGCAGTTGCAGGCATTGGATTCACGGGATCCTGCGCTGCATATGCGGGCAGCAGAGTTGATTGCTTCCCTGAAAAACGAACAGATTTCGCCGGAACAGCTGCACGATCTGGCTGGGCAGTGTGCCGGCCCCATGGCCGCAAAATTGGCGGATTTGGCATGTATTTATGAAACGATGGAGAGCCTGGCGGGAAATACCCTGCAGGATAGCCGTGATCTGGAGCGAACGGCTGCACAGCATTTCGCCCAGACTCCCTTTATTACGGAAAAGGAAATCGTAATTTTTGGCTTTGATGTATTGCCCAGACTGCGCATGCAAACTATTTGCGTGCTGGCTGCATCGGCGCGGAACGTAACGGTACTGGCCGAGGCAGAGCAGGATGGCGTCCTGGAAAAGCAATGGGATAATCTGCGGCGGCTGCAGCAGCTGGCAGAAATGTCCGGCCTGCAGGTGAAACTGCAGCCGGTGGGCGGAAGTATGGCAGGGGAAATCGGCCATCTGTTTGAACATATCTATCAGTATCCCTATCATCCTTATGAGGAAGAACCACATTCGTTGACATTGACAGAGGCTTATAGCCGCGAACAGGAAGTGCGGCAGGCAGCGGCCGAAATTTTGCAGTATACCTGTGTGCATGGGTTCCGCATGAGCGAAATCGGCGTGATCGTGGGAGATACTGCTCAATACGCTGATTGGATTGAGGAGATTTTTACCAAAGCGGGAATCCCTTTCTATCTGCAAAACAAGCGGAGTTTGGCGCAAAGCAGCCTTTGGGCATGCCTGCAGCCGCTGCTGGCGCTGCTGTGCCGGGAAAACTGGCGTCTGCAGGATGCACTGGCTTATGCCAAGAGCAGCATGGTGGGAGAACGTCCGCAGGTGGATCAACTGGTGCGCTACTGTCGGGAACGGGGTGTAAAGGGATATCAGCTGAAAAAGGGGCTCGGCTCGCAAGTGCCGGAAGAACTGGAACTGCTGCGGGAACGCATTTTTGCGCCGGTATGCAGGCTGCAGGAGCAGATCGGCAAAGAGAATTTGAGTGAGCTGCTGCTTGCACATTGCCGGGCGCTGCAGATGGAAGAAAAACTGAAGCAGCAGAGCGCGCGTGCCGAGGAGGCAGGCCTGTTGGCACAAAGCCGATTTGTGCAGCAGGTCTATCCCGCTATGGAAGAACTGATTGCGCATGCGGCTATGTTGGGGCAGCTGCCTATACAGGAATATACCGATGCATTGACGGCTGGTGTGCAATCCAGAGAACTTTCCATTATTCCGCCAACGACCGATGAAGTGGTGGTGGGCGATGCCATTCATACAATCTGGACAGGCAAACGGGCGTTGTTTGTGCTGGGGGTAAACGAAGGCATGCTGCCGGCAATTCCCGATGAAAGCGGATTGATCACGGGGAGTGAAGCGCAGCAGCTGCGTACCTTACAGCCTGCTTTTCCCAATAAAATGGCATTTGAAGACCAGAAGGCATATTTGCGCAAAAATCTGACACTTGGGCAGACGCTGCATCTTTTTTACAACAGACAGGATGGACAGCCTTCCTATCTCATCGATCGCGTGCGCACACTTTTTCCACGATTGCAGACACGGCTGGTGGAACAGGCAAGGATTCCGCATGCGGATGCTGCTTTGGAGCAGCTGGCGAGAGAACTGCGCGCATGTGCAGACCGGGGCGTTGCGCCCGATTGGGCAACGGCTGCGTATTTTGAAGGGGATCCGCAGGCGTTGGGAAGCATGTTGGCGGAAGTATATGCAAAGCCAGAATTGACCGCCATGCCTCCGCAGACGGCACGGGCCTTATACGGCGCACCGCGGGCCAGTGTTTCCCGCATTGAAGAGTATTATCGTTGCCCGTACCGGCATTTTGTGACGTATGGCCTGCGGCCGCGGGAAACGGAAGACTATGGGGAAACCGCTATGGAAGCGGGTACTTATGTGCATGCGTTGATGGAGGAGTTTACCCGCGAAGCACAGCTGCAGGGTGAAAGCTGGGAAGGCATGGAAGAGGCTCGCATCGAGCGCATAATGGAGCAAGTGGCAGAGCGGCTGAAAGGCAGCCACAATTACGGAATTTTTACGGAAAAGCGCTATGCATTTATGGAAAAGCGCCTACGGGAAGAGGCGTGCCTGGCAGTTAAGGCAGTGCGCGCACAATTTTCGGGGACGAGAGCCCACATTGCCGGAGAGGAAATGGGCTTTGGCGGAGATATTCTGCGTCTGCCGACCCGGTTTGGACTGTTGACGGTGCGCGGAAAAATTGACCGCGTAGATGAAGCACAAGGGGAAAACGGTACTTATCTGCGCGTGGTGGATTACAAAACAGGTGCTAAGAAATTCAGCCTCAGCGATGTCTGCTACGGTGTGGGGCTGCAGCTGATCATCTATCTGATGGCGGCGGAAAGCCGATGCAGGTCCCTCGGGCATCCGGCGGAGCCGGCGGGAGGATTTTATTTTTCCATCCAGCTGCCCTACTTGGAAGAAGGGGAAGAGGAAGGTAAAAGGCTGGAAAAATTCCGCATGAACGGTTTTTTACTGGCTTCTTATGACGCGGCCAGAGCATTGGATAACGGCGATAAAAAGCTGAACAGCATGAATGCTGAGTTGGAAACGGCAGAACAGCAGGTGAAGCTTGGGGATAACTGTTTTACCCGCGAAGAGCTGCAGCGCATTTTTGCCTATGCCGGGCAAATGGTAGTGCAGGCGGCAGAGCAGATTTACGGGGGCAAGTTGGAAGTGCGCCCGTTGGAACAGAGTGGACGCTTGCCCTGTGAGTTCTGCGATTACGCGTCGGTCTGTATGTTTGACGGTGCGCAGGAACAGGTGCAATGGGAGAAACAGCTGGATAAAGAGGCGGCTATGGAACTGATGGAACGGCGGCTGCAGGAAGGAGAATGAGCATGGCTGAGATACGATATACAAAAGCCCAGCAACAGGCAATTTATGATCGGAATGGGGATATGCTCGTCTCTGCGGCAGCGGGTTCGGGCAAGACGAGCGTACTTTCGGCGCGTGTTTCGGCACTGATTGAGGAGGGCGCCGAAATACGGCGCATGCTGATTGTAACCTTTACTTCCAAAGCGGCGATGGAGATGCGCGGACGAATCCGCCGGGCGTTGGAACAAAATGCTCGGGAAAAGGCAATGCCGCGGCTGGCCATGCAGGCAGAACAGGCGGATTCGGCAGATATCTGTACGATTCACAGCTTTGCAGCAAAGGTGATTAAGGAAAATTTCGTGCCGTTGGGCCTGAACGCGCAGGTACACGCGGCGGGAGAAGAACAGATTGCCCTTTATCAGGCAGAAGCAATGGAGGAACTGCTGCAGGAACTTTATGAACGGGAGGATGCGCAGTTTCTGCTGCTGCGCGACCGTTATTCCGGCCGCGACGATACGGCAATCACCCGGGAAATATTGCACCTGTATAATTACTGTATGAGCCGGCCGGAGGGAATAGAGTGGATCAAAGCCGGGGGGCAGGCGCGAAGCGAAGCATATCTGGAGATTGTGGAGGAGCAGAATCTGGCGGAATTGGGAAGGCTGGAGGATGTGCTGGCCGGCTGCATACAGTTGGAACAGCAATATGTTTTTCCAGCCAAACAATTGGAGAATAACCGGGAGGATTTGGCTCTGGCGCAGCGTTTGAAGGAACTGTATGCGCAGGATCTTTCTGCTTACAGCCGGTTGCTCGCCGGCGCAAAAATCCCCGCAATAGCCAGAAAGATAGAGAGTGAGGCGGGGAAACAGCTGCTGCAGGAATATAAAAAGCAGGCAAGGCTGCAGCTGAAGAAATTACAGGCAGCGTTGCCGCAGCAGGCAGAGGAGCGCATTCGCTCGGAATTACCATATATGCAGGAAATGAGCGAGGCGTTGTATCATGTGGTTTCCCGCTTTGATCAACTGTACGGAGCAATTAAGCGGGAGCATAGCGCCATTGATTACGACGATATGTTGCGCCTGGCTTACCGCGCGCTTAGTGAACCGCAGATTGCGGAGGCCTACAGCGCACGGTATGACTACGTGTTTATCGATGAATATCAGGATACGAATCCGATTCAGGAAGCGCTGCTCAGTTGCCTGAAACCGCAGGGCGGACGCTTTATGGTGGGCGATATGAAGCAAAGCATCTATCGTTTTCGCCTGACGGATCCGCTGATCTTTCGGCAAAAGGCGGCCGCGGGCAGTGGGGTGCAGGTCATCCGCATGAACGAAAATTTCCGCAGTGGCAGTGGGATTATTCGAGCAGTTAACCGGATTATGAGCGGGTTAATGAGTGAACATCTGGGAGAGCTGGCGTATACCCAGCAGGAAGCACTGTTGGCTGGCCGATCGGCGGAAGGATGCGTAGAGCTGATGTTGACCGATGCCGGAGATACCCGGGATACACGGGAAGCTGCCCGCGGAGAAGCACGCAACATTGCGCGGCGTATCAAAGCACTGCTGCAGGAACGGGATGAAGCGGGGATCCCTCGCTACACGCAGGGCGATATATGCCTGCTGCTGCGCAATATGGAGGGCTATGCGGGAATTTACGGCGCGGTATTAGCGGAAGAAGGGCTGGATATTCGGATCAATACCGGTGGTGCGGTATATCCGGCGGCCAGCGAAATGTTCCTCAATCTGCTCAAGGTGATTGATGGCTTTACATCGGACCTGGCGCTGCTGTCTGTGATGAAAAGTTTTATGGGAGGTTTTGCCGATGCCGACCTGGCATATATCCGTGCACAGGCGCCGGCGGAAAGTTTTGCAGAGAGCCTGCTGGAATATGCGCAGGGGCACGGACAACTGGCCGGGCAGTGCCGGACGTTTTTGGAAAAAATTGAGCGGTATCGCGATTGGGCAGAAGTGATGACGGTAAAGGAATTACTCATTCGCCTGAAACTCAGTGAACGTTATGAGGCGCACCTGTTGGCAATGCCGGCAGGAGAGGAAAAACATAAATTATTTGCGGATTTCTTTGCGAAACTGTTGGAGTGGGCGGGAGAACAGCCCAGCCTTTATGACCTGTTGAACTATGTCAGCCGCGTCCGGCGCAGCGGAGGCTTGGCGAAAAGTACGCAGGAGGCCTCAGGAGCCGTACAGATTATGAGCATCCATGCGGCGAAGGGGCTGGAATTTCCTATTGTCTTTGTTGCACGCATGGGGACACGCTTCAGTGCGCGGGATAAGAGTGCACAGTTTTTGCTGCATGATCGGCTGGGCATTACCATGGATATGGTGGATGAAAAGAAACGGCTGATTCGCCGGTCCTTCCTGCGGGAATTGGCGGAATATGAGCAGGAGAAGGAGCAGAAATCCGAGGAACTGCGTGTGCTGTATGTGGCGATGACGCGAGCGCGGGAACGCCTGATTTTTTCGGCGGCATTAAAGGATCCCGAACAGCGGATTCAAAGCCTGCGCAAAAAGGAACATTGGTATGAACTGCTGGAGATGCGCAGTATGTTGGATTGGCTGCTGGCTGCCTGCCTGCAACTACCTGAGTTTGATGATTGGCAGGGAGAAATATCCGGCGCAGAGGTAGAAACAATGCCTATTGTGCACAAAATCATACCTGCACCGCCGAGCGGTGCGGAAGAAATGCCCCGGACGATGGAACGGCATCGTATTTTGCAAGAGGCCGCACAATTGCCGCATGCGCCATTTTTGCAGTATGAGAATCACGGGGTGCCGGTCAAAGTGGGTGTCAGCGCGCTGCTGCCGCAGGATGAACAGGGGGCTTGGGTACCCGGCTATCAGGGGCACGGTGACGCTGGTGCGGAACTGGGCACGCTCATCCATCTGCTGATGCAGCATCTGGATTTTTCCGCCCGAAGTGAAGCGGAGGTATTGGAGCTGATTGAAACGCTGCGGCAGCGAAATATTCTGTCGGAGGCAGAGGCGGTGCGGATTCAGCCGTTTGCCGGGCGTGTTGCAAAATTTCTGCGCAGTGAAATTGCCGAGCGGGCACGGTCTGCCAAAGAGCTGCGGCGGGAGATTCCTTTTTCGCTGCTGCTGCCCGCCCGTGAACTGGGGCTGGGAGAGAGTGAAGAGCAGGTAATGCTGCAGGGCATTATCGATTTGGCCTTTCCGGAGGAGGATGGCTATGTCATTGTGGATTATAAATCCAATATGGTGGACGAAGCCCATTTGGCGCAGTTGGCCGGACATTATCGGCTGCAGATGCAGCTTTACCGCCTGGCATTGGAGCAGGTGACAGGGCGGCCGGTCAAAGCCTGTTACTTGTGGTTCCTGCGGCAGGAGCGGGAGTTCGTAATTTATTCACAAAATTGAAAAAATACCGGCATAGTTTTGCAGGGCAGAGTTATGCTATACTAAATCATACTGGGAGGTGCCGTAATGGAACTATATTATCTGGATAACAGCGGATTTGTGCTGTTCCTGGCGCAGGCGGCGTTTGTATTCGACTGCTGGAATTTTCCGCAGAATGCGGCAGAGGCTGTATTGGATAAAGGCTATTTGCAGGCTGATGTGCTGAGCAAAAAGCAACGGCTTTATTTGTGCATCAGTCATGTGCATGGAGATCATTTTAATCCGCGCATTTTTGAATTTGCCGGCGCTGCTTCCCAGACAAGAGTGATTGCAGATGCGGATATCCCAATCCCACAGGGGGTTGTGCATACAGTGCTGCGGCCGGGCGAATATTTCGATGACGGCTATGCGTGCTTTCGGGCATGGGATTCAACGGATATCGGCATCTCTTTGCAGATAGAAGCAGAGGGAAAGCGCATTTTTCATGCGGGAGATCTCAACAACTGGCATTGGCAGGAAGAAAGCACCGAGCAGGAGATTGCGTGGGCAGGGCGCGAATTCACCAAAGCGCTGGATCGCATGGCGCCCGCTCTTTCCGGCGGGCTGGACTTAGCGATGTTTCCGGTAGATCCGCGCATGGGCAGCGGAATCGAAGCGGGAGCACGGGAATTTACAGAACGGTTTGCCCCCGATTGGCTGGTGCCCATGCACTTTTCCAATGATTTTGCCCGTATGCGGGAATTTGTCTGTACGGATAGCGGCAGTTGCCATATCTGGGCGCCAAAGCGGCGGGGCGATCATATCATTATAGAGACAGAAGGCAGAGCAAAATGAAATTTTTTGAAAAATTGGGTTGGCAGATTAAGCGCTTTATGTATGGACGCTACGGTACGGATACGCTGAATTTGGTTTTGATTGTTGCGGCGTTTTTGTGCAATCTGTTTGGCAGAAACTATATCTTATACTTGATTTCACTGGCGTTAATTACGCTGGCGTTGCTGCGCATGTTTTCCCGCAATATTGCCGCCCGGCGGCGGGAAAATGAGTGGTTGACCGGGCTGTTTAAACGCCGCCCGGATGCCAAGACGCACCGCCATTTTGCCTGCCCCAAGTGCCATCAGAAAGTGCGGGTGCCGAAAGGGAAGGGGAAAATCATGATTACCTGCCCCAAGTGCGGCGAAAAATTTGCAAAAAAGACCTGATAAGCATTGAATTTGTGCAAAACTGGGATATAATAAAACTGTATTTTACAAAAAAGGAGCAGATTTACCAATGGCAAAAATCAATAAACAGATGACCATTCAGCAGGTTATAGATAGAGATATCAACGCGGCACCCGTCTTTTTTGAGCAGGGTATGTTCTGCATCGGCTGCCCTTCCGCTGCGGGAGAGAGCCTGGAAGAAGCCTGCATGGTACATGGCATTGACTGTGACATCCTTGTCGCAAAGCTGAACGAATATTTTGGCGAATAAATGATGAAAATGCAAAACGGAAGCCTTTGCGGAGGCTTCCGTTTTTTTATAATTCTGCTGCATTTATACGGCGGAGGGATTGGCTTTTTCGTTTTTTTGCCTAGATTCAAACAGGGAAAACAGGCAGATCAGAATGTTGATCGTCTGGGAAATACCGGAGACGATATCCAGAATCAAAAAGGAATAAGTGGCCCAAAAGATGAGGTTGACCAGAATGCTCAGGCGGATTGCCGTGGCCTTTTTGGAAAAATAGGTGCAGACGGTAAACTGTACGCCGGCGATGACGGGCAACAGACCGATCAGCCCGCGGGTATTGGCCCATAATCCCAGCAGCAGCGTGGCGGCTGAAAAGAGGAGCATCATGGGGAAGTTGAATTTTTTGCGGATCATCAGATAAAAACGCAGCGAGGAAAGCAGCAGGGTGGGTACGCTGGACCAGGCGCAAAACACGGCGGAGGAGAGACAGAGTACCAAATTGCAATAGATTTGAAGCAGATATATTTTGCGCGGCTGTTTGACACAGCAGCTGGCAGCCAGCAGCACTGCGGCCACCAGAGAAATGGCATTGCCGATGATTAGTTGTTTCATAGAAAAACCTTTCCAGAAAAAGTTAAGAAGTAATTTCAATGATAACTATATAAACGATTTTGAAAACGACAAAACATGGGGGGTGATTTTTATAAAAAAAGGCGAAAAAAGCGGCAGGCCGTTGGGCTTGCCGCTTGCAGATTTACTCAGACTTGCGGAGTGGGTGTTTGCTTTTTGGCTAATTCTCTGGCTTTGAGAGATTCCAGCGTGCGACGCATGCCGGGCAGCAGAGCGATGCCGATGCAGATGAGTATTTCAGGCAACATGTAGCTTGCGTTATACAGCAGCGAGTAGAGGATGGCTCCCTGCCCTTCCGGTGCATATTCGGCGAAGAAAATCGCGCCGGAAAGGAAGGCGCAGAGAAAACGCAGAAGGCCTCCGGCGACAATACCAGAAATAAAGCTTTTGCGGAAAAATCCGGCGACACCCAATACGGTAAAAGCAAAGACGTAATCCAACAGGAACTGTGCCCAGTGGACGACGGACAGGCCCTGTGTCATTTGTAACAGCGAAAAAGCGAAGGATACCAACAAACCCTTGACCGGCCCATAAATATAGGCAAAGAGAAAGATGGGCAACATGCTGGCCGGTGTGATGGATCCGCCGTTTGGCAATTCGTAGACCTTAATATAAGAAAGAACGAAAGATAATGCAATACACAAGGCTGCAACGACAAGCTCGTTGATGCTCCATTTGGAGGAGGGCTGGCGATCAGCCGTTTTAACCAATAAGACAATGCCGCCTGCCATGATCACGATGATGCCAACCAGCAGCCAGATGTTGATTTCTGCGAGATCTGCGAAAAAGTCGGAGAAAGAACCCGAACCACTCAGCAGGAGAAGCAACAAACCGATGCCGGTAAGCAGCAGGGCGACTGCCAGAATGATGAGCCATGCTTTGAGTTCCAGGGAACTCTGTTTCTTTTGTTTCATAAAATAAAACCTCCTTTGCCGCCAATATATAGAGGGAACTTTGCATAAAAAGCCCCTGCACTGATAGGCAGGGGCTTTGATTGAAATTTCTGTCATCTGCCTATAAGAACAGATGAAATTGCAAAGCATTAAGATCCGCTTCCCTACGAATGTATTAACAATATCAGGTTCGAAGGGTACAATTCTCAGCCTTTCGGCGCCCCCAGCGGTAATTTAAATGTTATTTCTATTATATAAAAGCTGCAGCGGATGTCAATAGAGAAAGAAAAATGCAGAAAAGGCAAACAAAGCACATACTTTTTACAAAACAGATACGAAAAAAGCGAAATATAAAAGAATGAAATTGTGGCAAAATGCCTGAAAAGAAAGAAAAAGTGCGAATGTTATAATGAAATTTATAATAAAATATACGAGTTTAAAAAAATATAAAAAAAGGTGTTGACAGAGGGGTGGGGGTTTGGTATTATAAATGAGCGCTCA
>CAMEMG010000023.1:0-19517 GCA_945927325.1 uncultured Clostridia bacterium
TGGCAAATGTTGAGCGCAATATCCGCACGGTGATTTTTCGTGCATGGAAAGTAAACCGGCCGCTTCTCTCACGGCCGGCAGGCTTTCCTCTGGAAGCGCCGTCGGCAGTTTCCCATTTTATTGAAATGCTGGCAACCATCTGATAGATGGGTCGGCATGATTTTTGCGCTGCTTTGGCAGCGCGTTTTTCATATTTTAAATTTTGAGGAGAAAATTCTTTGGATGGATGGCAAAAAAATCCCTTATTGGAGCTTGAAAAAGCTACAATAAGGGAAACGTTAACTATGGATTGCGCAAAATGGCAATTAAAAAAAGTTAAAATTTGAAAAGCAAACGCGCACCGTGTTTTACCAGATGATAAAGCGGAGTTTCCATCTTTTTGCGCACTTTCTTGAGGTTTTCCCGAATTGGCAAACCCTGCGGGCAATGCTGTTCGCATCTTCCGCAGCCTATACATTGAGAAGCGGAAGTAATCGTCGGTTTCAATGTGGTGCACATCAGATATTCTTTAAAGCCGATATACCATCCTTCTGCGTATAAATTGTTATAGCAGCGGAAACAAACGGGAATATCAACCCCTGCAGGGCAAGGCATGCAATAGCCGCAAGCAGAACAGTCAATTTTAGAGGCTTTGCGAATGGCTTCTGTGGCTTTGGAAAAATAAAGATAATCAGATTCCTCTAACATTTCCGACTGCGGAATAGAAGCAATATTGAGATTTTCCTCCAATTGCTCCATATGATTCATGCCGGACAGGACCAGAAAGACTTCTTTCTGTGCCCACAACCAGCGCAATCCCCATTCTGCCGGTGTTCTTTGTTTGCCAGAAGCCCGGAAGGCGGCGATAGCCTGTTCGGGCAAACGATTAGCCAGCCGCCCACCTTTTAGCGGTTCCATAATCATGACGGGGATATGCTTGGAATAGGCATACTGTAACCCTTCTTTGCCTGCTTGCGCAAACTCATCCACGTAGTTATATTGAATTTGGCAAAAATCCCAGTCATAGGCATCGATTAACGCTTTAAAATTATGTGTGCCCCCGTGATAAGAAAAACCAAGATAACGGATAGCCCCTTCTGACTTTTTCTGTTCTAACCAGGTTAGTACCCCGAGGCTTTTCAGGCGTTCCCAGGTTTCTACGCCCGGCAACATATGCATCAGATAAAAGTCGATATAATTGGTCTGCAAACGCGCCAACTCTTCGGAAAAGATTTTTTCCAAGTCGGCCAAGGTTTTAATCTTATAATGCGGAATTTTGGTGGCGATGTTTACCTTGCTGCGCCATCCTTTGGATAAAAATTTACCCAAAGCTACTTCATTGCCGGGATAGATATAGGCAGTATCAAAATAATTTACGCCATGTTGAATGGCGTAAATCAGTTCCTGCTCTGCTTTTTCCTGGTCGATGCTACCGCCTTTTCTGGAAAAACGCATGCAGCCATAGCCTAAAATAGAAAACTTTTCTCCCGTTTTGGGATGAATACTGTAGCGCATATCAATCCATATAGCCTAATTTGGCGAGCAGTTCTGCCATTAATATTCCACCGCCGGCTGCACCGCGCAGCGTGTTGTGAGAGAGGCAAACGAATTTATAGTCGTATTGTTTATCTTCCCGCAACCGACCGATGGAAACAGCCATGCCATTTTCCAGGTTGCGATCCAATTTGGTCTGCGGGCGGTTATCTTCCTCGAAATAGTGGAGGAATTGCTTGGGTGCGGAGGGAAGTTCCAGAGTTTGCGCAGGGCCGCTGAATTGAGCCCATGCCTGCTTGATTTCCTCGATAGAAGGCTTCTGAGCGAAAGAAACAAATACTGCCGCCATATGGCCGTCGCTTACAGGTACACGCAGACATTGTGTGGTGATATTGGGAGTGGTCGCGTCGACGATTTCATCTCCTTCGATATGTCCCCACAGTTTCAAAGGTTCGATCTCGCTTTTTTCCTCTTCGCCGCCGATAAAGGGAATGACGTTATCTACCATTTCGGGCCAAGTCTCAAAAGTTTTGCCGGCACCGGAAATTGCCTGATAGGTGCAAGCCAGTACGTTAGTGATACCGAAATGCATCAGAGGGTGCAGCGCAGGAACATAGCTCTGCAAAGAGCAATTGGATTTAACGGCAATGAAGCCTCTTTTGGTGCCCAGACGCTTTCTCTGTGCATGGATAATCTCGGCATGTTCTGCATTGATCTCAGGAACGATCATGGGAACGTCTTTGGTATGACGATGTGCCGAATTGTTGGAAATGACAGGGCATTCCAATTTGGCGTACTTTTCTTCCAAGGCACGGATTTCTTCCTTAGGCATATCTACGGCGCAGAACACAAAATCTACCGTAGCAGCAATCTTTTCAGCGTCGTTAACCGCATCCAAAACGATCATGTTTTTGGTTTTTTCGGGCATAGGTGTCGGCATGGCCCAGCGGGTACCTACGGCCTCGGCATAGGTTTTGCCGGCAGAACGGGAAGAGGCTGCCAGGGCAGCAATGTCAAACCAGGGATGATGTTCCAGCAAGCTTACGAAACGCTGCCCGACCATGCCGGTAGCGCCGATTACAGCTACGTTGTAGTGCTTCATCGAAAACCTCCGAAAAATAAAGTATTGAAGTATGGTATTATATATACAAACCGTATATTTTTACACAGGAAAAGATATTTAGTTCAGTATATAATCAGAAACTGCTTTTTGCAAGGAAAAAATGCACGGAACATGACTATTGAGGCAAAAAACATGGTATAATTTGCATAGAATCATTACCGGTCAAAGGAGAAATAGCATATGGATATGTTGCAAACCATTTCCGACCTGGTTGCGGCTCCCGGTGTAACAGGTGCAGAACAGGCTGTAGGAGAAGTGGTCAAACGGTATTTTTCTGCATATACACAGGATATTTGGCAGGATAAATATGGAAACGTATATGGGCGTATCGGGCAGAGGTGCCAGCCGGAAATCCTGATTATGGCGCATATGGATGAGATTGGCCTTATGGTGACGAAGATAGAGGATAATGGAATGCTGCGCATGATCAATGTGGGCGGTGTGGACCCTCGTGTGTTGCCGGGCAGCGAAGTGCTGGTGTTGGGAGAAAAGCCGCTGCCGGGCGTAATTGGCGCAATTCCGCCGCATCTCACCAACGGGCAGACCGATGCCGCTTATCAGATTTCTGAGCTGATATGTGATATTGGATATGATGGCGAAAAGGCCAGAAAACTGGTGCATGAAGGAGATTATATTACCTTTGCACCGAAAGCGCCGCTGCAGCTGCAAAATGGATACCTTTCTTCAAAAACATTGGATGACCGAGCATTGGTAGCAGTGATGCTGGAGTGCATGGAACGTCTCAGCAAGCAGAAATTGCAATGCTCGGTAGTATTTTGTGCTTCGGTACAGGAAGAACGCAGTGGTCTGGGAGGAATTTTAGGCGCTTACACAATACATCCCGACATGGCCATCGCCATTGATGTATGTCATGGGCCGACGCCGGGTGTAAAGCCCTTTGAGACTTCCCCCATGGATAAAGTAGTGCTGACCAAAGGCAGCAATATTCATGAAAAGCTGCTGCAAATGTTACAGGAGTCTGCAAAGGAACAGAACATTGCCACAGAATTGGAAATCGCTATGGGCAACACGGGAACAGATGCCTGGATGATGCAGGTGCAACGTGGCGGTATTCCCAGTGCGATTGTTTCTCCACCACTTCGGTATATGCATACTTCGGTGGAAACGATTCGGATAGAAACGCTGCATCAATGTGCAAAAGTATTGAGCGGCATGATTGCCGGCATTGATGAGAAATGGGAGGACGCATTATGCTTAGACGATTGAGTGAAGCCGTAAGCGTAAGCGGCAATGAAAAAGAAATCCGCGCCATTTTAAAAGAGTTAGCAGCACCGTATGGAGAGATCCGGGTGGACGCCATGGGAAATCTTTATGTGCATAAAAAAGGAAATGGTAAGAAAATCATGGCCTGCGCTCATATGGATGAAGTGGGTATGATGGTCAAGGGGATCATGGAAGATGGGTTGTTGGCCTATGCTGCAACGGGAATAGATTCCAGAGTATGTGTTTCCAAACGTGTGCTGGTGGGAAAAAATAAGATTCCAGGCGTAATTGGTTCAAAAGCAATCCATTTACAGAGACGTGAAGATTTGGCAAAAGCGATTCCTCACGGGGAGTTATTTGTGGATATCGGAGCCGAGAGCAGAGAAGATGCTCTGAAATATGTAAATGTAGGAGATTATATCTGCTTTGATACCGAATTTTCTTATTTTGGCGATGGAAAAATGAAAGGAAAAGCGCTGGATGACCGCATTGGCTGCGCTGTTGTACTGGAATTGCTGAAGCGGGATTACGACTGCGATTTTTATGGCGTTTTTACGGTGCAGGAAGAGGTGGGTATGCGCGGCGCAATGGCGGCGGCTTATCAGGTGCAGCCGGAATTGGCTTTGATTTTTGAGGGTACGACTGCCAACGATATGCCGGAGGCTGAGGGACATCAACATGTAACAAAGGTTGGGGGTGGCCCGGCTATTTCTATGATGGATAGCGCTACCATTGTGAATCCCAAATTGTTTAAAACGATGAAGCAGACCGCTGAAGAGGAAGGAATTCCCTATCAAGTGCGGCAGGGAACCAGAGGCGGTACGGATGCAGGGGCAATTCATAAAGCCTGTGCAGGTGCTTTGGCAATTGGAATCTCCGTTCCCTGTCGGTATATTCATGGGCCGGTATCGGTAGCGGCAGAAGCTGACTATGAAAATGCAGTAAAGCTGGCAGATGCTTTTCTGAAAAAACGTAAATTTGATGAGGTGAAATAGCAATGTTGAAGGAAATGCTGATTGATATATTACAGGCTTTCGGGCCTGCGGGCAATGAAGAAAAAGTAGGGCAGGTTTTGGCCGAATATATCCGCCCCTATTGTGATGAGGTTTGGACAGATGCCCTGGGTAATCTGATTGGCTATAAAAAGGGAACTTCCGGTAAAAAACTGATGCTTTCCGCACATATGGATCAAATTGGATTCATTGTCGTAGATATCGATGAAAACGGATTTTTGCGTATTGCCAATGTGGGAGGTATTTTGCCGGCGCTTAGTGTTGCCAGAGAAGTAGTATTTGAAAATGGAGTGCATGGAATTATATATTATGAAACTCCGGATGCAAAAGCTGTGGCAGCATTGCCCAATATGTATGTGGACATTGGATGCAGCAGCCGTGAAGAGGCAGAGGCTAAGGTGCAGATAGGCGATATGTGCGTTTTTGTCAGCAATTTTGTGGAAATGGGGAAACGAGCAGCCTGCGGTGCTATGGATAATCGCGTATGCTGCGCCATTATTGCAGAAGCTTTGCAGCAACTGCAATCGCCGCATGATATTTATGCGGTCTTTACTGTACAGGAGGAAGTGGGGCTGCGCGGATCCGGAGCTGCGGCATATGCCATTGATCCGGACTTGAATATCAACCTGGATGTGACCTTGACCGGAGATTTGCCTAAAATTCCTGCCATGAGTGTGGCTTTGGGAAAGGGCCCGGCGATTAAGATGATGGATGCTTCGGTTATTGTTCCCATGAGTGTGCGCAAATTTATGATAGATTGTGCAGAACAGGCGGGAATTCCCTATCAGAGAGAAGTATTACGCGGTGGTGGAACGGATACAGCTGCGATTCAGAAGGTAAAAGAGGGTATTTTGGCAGGCTGCATCTCCATTCCTTCCAGATATGTACATACGCCTGTGGAAGTAGTGGATATGGAAGACGTACAAAATGCAGTGAAATTGTTGCAGGCAATGGCGGCAAAAGAGCAGCTGCCCGGTGCTTGAACGGCAAAATAGTGAAGAGAGATTATGGAAAATAGAGAAAGACCGTATATTGGGGTAACCGCCTCTTTTTTTGAGAATGAGAAGAACCCGCCGCTTAGTCAGCAAACTGTCGGCAGAGATTATATCCGATCGGTGCTGCAGGCCGGAGGGATACCGATCATGATTCCGGCAATGCAGGACGAAACGCAGATAGAGGCATATGCACAAATGGTGGATGGACTGTTGTTGCCGGGGGGAGAAGATGTATGCCCGGAGCGTTATGGACAGGAGCCGCATGAAAAACTGGGAAAAACCAGCGAGGTGCGTGACCGCACGGAATTTGCGTTGGTGCGCAGAGTTGCGGAATTGGGGAAACCGATTTTTGGAATATGCCGTGGTATGCAAGTGTTGAATGTCGCGTTTGGTGGAACCTTGATACAGGATATTCCCAGCGCTGATGCAAAGTATGCGCAGCATTTTGGGGATATGGAGCATCGGGCAAAACCGTGGCACGCAATCATGTTGGAGCAGGGAAGCCGGATGTATCGCATTGCTGGCAGCGAACGGATGGAGGTAAACTCTTTCCACCATCAGGCAGTGGATGTTGTCGCTCCGGATTTTAAAGTAACTGCATACTCTGAAGAGGGGATTGTAGAGGCAATTGAGCATGTTTCTGCAAATATTTGGGGTGTACAGTTTCACCCGGAAAATATGGCGCAGGAGGATCCGGAATTTTTAAAGTTGTTCCGTGCTTTTATTATGGATTGTTGTAAAGCATAATTAAAAAAACGCATATTTGATATGCGTTTTTTTAATTACTTTACAAAGAAAGCATTATTTGCTGTGTTTCTTTCATGGAAAGGCCTGAAGTAATTCATATAGGTGTTTATTGCACTACTTTTGATTTTTATCGAGAATCATCAATGCACGGAAGGAAGTTCCCAATCCACTTGATATTGATCTTGAATTAACAGGTAATTACAGTCATATTGACGACAAAGTGCTAAATTGGCGGCGTTTTCCTGGATTAAATCTTGTTGGGATAATTCAGAATCATCAAGCCGCTGCTCAATTGCATTGGCATGCTGGCGGATTTCTGTAAAATGCTGTCGGATATATTGTTCAGACATGATAAAACAGAGATATTGAATATGCGCGAGATAACGAGCGGAAAAATCCTTTTGCCAGTCAAAAGGAATGT
The DNA here is from genome assembly GCA_945927325.1 of uncultured Clostridia bacterium. Classification (GTDB taxonomy): domain Bacteria; phylum Bacillota; class Clostridia; order Christensenellales; family Christensenellaceae; genus QANA01. Next base: position 6,997 of record CAMEMG010000023.1, read on the forward strand.
AACAGCCTTCAATAATCAGATTTTGTTCATTCTCAATGGCAGTTTTGATCATCTCCCGCACAATAGGCCAAAGGTATTGTGTGAGCTGCGCATCATCTTCGGGCGTCAAGGTTGTTTGCCCACTGCGAATTAAGCCCATTTTCAAATGATCGATAGAGAGATATGGATAACCATATTTTTCCAGTAATTTTTGTGCAAGTAATGTTTTGCCTGTATGAGAGCAGCCGGTAATCAGTATAATCATAGCATGGAAGCTCCCTTTATTAGAAGATGTAATTTCATGATAGCAGATTTGACCGCGTCCGGCAAGGCGTTGCGGCACCATGGTTGTGTTTGATAAAACAGGCAAAGTGGTAAATAGATAGAGTACTGTTGCGCAAAGATTGGGTGGAGAAACAAACGGTAGTTCGAGAAAGAGGAAAATTATGAAAACGAAAGAGATGCGCGGTAATCTATTGCTGCTGATTACTGCGGCGATTTGGGGCAGTGCTTTTGTTGCGCAGAGTGTGGGGATGGACTATGTAGGTCCTTTTACATTTCAGGCAGTACGCAATTTATTGGGCGCATTGGCGCTGTTGCCTGTAATTCTTTTGCACAACCGCAAAAAGAAACGGGATGGAGAAGCTCCCATGACTAAGGAAGAAAAAAAGCAGTTATGGATTGGAGGGCTTGTTTGCGGCACGGTATTAGGAGTGGCCGGCTGCCTGCAGCAAATCGGAGTTCAGCATACAACGGTTGGCAAAGCGGGATTTATTACAGCGTTGTATATTTTGATTGTGCCGGTGTTGGGCCTGTTGTTTCATAAGAAAGTGCCGTTTAAGATTTGGGGATGTATTGTCATTGCAGTAGTGGGCCTGTATCTTTTGTGCGTGCAGGATAGCTTTTCTCTTTCTAAAGGAGATGCTTTTGTAGCTTTATGCGCATTGGGGTTTTCAGTGCATATTATGGTAGTGGATTATTATGCGGCACGGGTAGATGGTTTGAAACTTTCCTGCCTGCAGTTTTTTGTGGCCGGGCTGTTTTCCATGATTCCCATGCTGCTGACGGAAGAACCGAATATGCAGGGAATTTTGAATGCATGGCTGCCTATCGTGTACGGCGGCGTTTTTTCCAGCGGAATTGGATATACGCTGCAGGTATTGGGGCAAAAATATACGAAACCGACAGTTGCCTCGCTGCTGATGAGTCTGGAATCGGTATTTGCGGTGCTGGCGGGTATTGTGCTTTTGGGGCAGATACCTACTTTGAGGGAAACGATTGGCTGTTTGCTGATGTTTGGAGCAATTATTCTGGCACAGTTACCCGGCAAAGAAAAAACAGAGAACAGGAAATTAAGTGAATAGAAAGTGGAAAGTTCTCTTAAGAAAATCAAAAATCAAAAAAGCCTCTGCTTCAAGCAGAGGCTTTTTTGATAGCTCAATCTTTCTTTTTCTTGGGAGAAAATGCCTTCCCAAGCAATATAATGAGAGCATAGATAACCAGCATAACGACAAATATGCCAACCATGCCGCTGAGCATATAGTTTAGAGATTCTAAAAATGCGGGAATATCAAAAAACATGTCCGACTACCTCCTAAATTACATTCCGAGTGCTGCGCTGACCAGAGTCATAACCAAGCCACCGGCGATGACGGAACCGACCTGTCCGGCAACATTCGCTCCTGCTGCATGCATAAGCAGGAAGTTATTGGGATCTTCATCCCGACCCATCTTATGTACGATACGAGAAGCCATGGGGAATGCAGAAATACCGGCTGCACCGATCATGGGGTTGATCTTATTCTTGCTGAACAAGTTGATGAGTTTAGCGAAGAGTACGCCGCCAATAGTATCAAATACAAAGGCAATCAGACCAAGCAGGAAGATAAGAATCGTTTCCCAGCGCAGGAATGTTTCGGCATTCATATTGACGGCTACTGTAATTCCCAGGAAAATAGTAATCAAGTTAGCCAGTACATTTTGAGCTGTTTCGGAAAGAGAACGCAATACACCACATTCACGGATTAAGTTGCCAAACATCAGGAAGCCAATCAGAGAAACAGATTTGGGAGCTACCAAACCGGCTATCATGGTAACTAAAATGGGGAAGAGAATGCGAACTGCCGGAGAAATATCCTTGGGTTCGTATTTCATGCGAATCATGCGTTCCTTTTTTGTAGTAATCATCTTAATTACCGGCGGCTGAATCATAGGAACCAATGCCATATAGGAATAGGCAGCGACGGTAATAGCAGCTGAATAATTGGAATGGAAAAAGTTAGCAACAAAGATGGAAGTAGGACCATCTGCTGCGCCGATGATGCCGATAGAGGCCGCATCCTTCAGCTCAAAACCCAATAAGCTGGCCATGCTCATAGCAAAGAAAATACCAAATTGCGCTGCTGCACCAAATAACAGCATTTTAGGATTGGAAAGAAGCGGTCCGAAGTCAATCATTGCACCGATACCGATAAAAAGCAGCAACGGAAATAACTCGTTGGCAATACCGGCGTTGAATAAGACGCTTAAAGCTCCTTCTTCGGTTCCCTGCGTAATTGCACCGGAAAGGGGGAGATTGACGAGGATTACGCCAAAGCCCATCGGCAGCAGCAGAGAAGGCTCCATTTCTTTTTTGATGGCCAGATAAATCAGGATTGCACCGATAATCCACATGACGACCATCTGCCATGTGATGTTGGTCACATTTTCAAATAATGCGCCCATGTTACTCAAAAAATTTTCCATGTTACAAATTTCCTTTGATAATTTTTCTAAATCCTCCGCATAAAAATGCGGAGGATTTGTGAAATAAGAATACGATTAGAAGAGGGAACAACTCATGAATAGAGTTGCTGCCAGAGAAGCGACCAGGGAGACAACCGTAATCTGTGTATTGATCGAGGGGCCAGCGGTATCCTTGAAAGGATCGCCTACCGTATCGCCAATTACAGCTGCCTTATGTGCATCGGAACCCTTGCCGCCAAAGTGGCCGGATTCAATATATTTTTTGGCGTTATCCCATAGACCACCGGCATTATCCATCAATACTGCCAGCAACAAACCGGAAATGATATTACCGGCCAGATAACCACCGACAGCGTTGACGCCGCCGATAAAGCCAACTGCCAAAGTAGTGAGAATTGCAACCAGACCGGCAGGAATCAATTCTTTCAAAGCGCCGATCGTAGCAATGTCAATGCACTTGTCATATTCCGGCTGTACTCCTTCGCGGCCTTCCTTCAGGCCTTCGATGGTATTGAATTGACGATGGATTTCTTCTACCATTTTTTGCGAGTTGCGGTTGACGCCCATCATCAGCATAGCGGAGAAAACGGCGGGAACAGCTGCACCAATTAGCATACCAAAGAATACTAAGGGATCCATCAGGTCGAATCCTTTGAAAGCAACGCCTGCATTGGAAATGATCTCAGCAAAGGCAGAGAGCAATGCAATAACGGTAAGTCCTGCTGCACCAACGGCGAAACCTTTGGTGATAGCTTTGGAAGTATTGCCCGCGGCATCCAGTTTATCAGTAATTTCAATAACTTCTTCGCCCAGATCTCCCATTTCGGCAACGCCCCGGGCATTATCGACGATCGGGCCGTACGCATCGTTGGAAATGATCATGCCTACAATGGAGAGCATACCAATAGCTGCTACAGAAATGCCAAGCAGTGCATAATCTGCTCCCAATGGTTCGCACAGCTTATAAGAAGCGAGCGCAGCAATGCCGATTCCGGCAAGAGAGGGGAAAGAGCTCAAAAGGCCATACGAGAAACCGGAAAGAATGGTAAAGGCAGGTCCGCTCTGGCAGGCGGCAGCAACTTTTTCCACCGGCATTTTGTCATCGCCGGTAAAGAAGTCACTGGTAATGCCGATGGCAACGCCGGCTAACATTCCGATGACGGCAGCACCCCACAGGCGCAATTCGTAATTCCAGATTAAGCAAGCGGCCAGTGTGAGTACCGCAAAAATTCCGCAGGTCAGATAAGTACCTCCATTCAGCGCCTTACCGGGATCTCCCTGCTTACCGACACGAGCGACCAGGACACCGATAATAGAAGAAAGAAGGCCTAAGGCTCCAAAGCAGAAAAGCAGTTGAACCTGCCCCAAAGCAGCGGCGATGACCATAGCGGCTGCGATGGAAGCTACGTTGGAGTCGAAAAGGTCGGCACCCATACCGGCAACGTCACCGACGTTATCTCCCACGTTATCGGCAATAACAGCCGGGTTTCTGGGATCGTCCTCAGCGATACCGAGCTCAACTTTACCTGTTAAGTCAGCTGCAATATCAGCTGTTTTGGTGAAAATGCCGCCGCCGGCTTTAGCAAACAGAGCAAGGGAACTTGCGCCAAAGCTGAAGGCCAGAACAATTTCGGAGTTGCCTGTAATGAGATACAGCAATGCAGGTCCAGCCAACGAAGTGCTGACCACCGCCATACCCATGACGGCACCGCCACGGAAGCCGGCCATAAAGGAAGGAGCAAGCCCTTCTTTAGCAGCGGTGGCTGCTTTTACGTTGGCAATGGTAGCGATGCTGATACCGACAGCACCTGCAAAACCGGAAAAGACAGAGCCCAGAATATAGGCGACTGCCATTTTTAAGTTTTCAAGAATGTTGCCATTCCAGAAGGGAGAGGGATAGACCAAAATAATAATCAAGCTTACAATTCCTACAAATATAGAAAGAATTTTATATTCGCGTTTGAGGAATGTAAAAGAACCTTGGCGGATCAGTTTTCCGATTCCGCCCAGTTTCCCCTCGGCAGTCGGCAGCTTGCTGACCCAAATATAAAAGTAGGCAGCTACTCCCAGCGCAAGGGCAGAAACAATCAGTGAAACAATTGCCCAGTTCATGAAAACCTCCCTAAAATCAAATCTCGTGGTTTGCAAAAAAATCGCAAATACCACCAAATACATTTTAATTCATACACGAAAAATTTACAAGGCGTTTTCTGAATATACAAAAAGAAGGGGCAAAAGTTTACAAAAAAAGAGGAAGCATTTTTGCTTCCTCTTAAGTAATAAAATTACTTATTTTTCGATTAAGTCGATTACCTTGCCGGAAACGCCTTTATCTGCGGGCAGCCAAGCTTTTCCCTTGCCACCAAAGAGCTCGATATAATAGCCGATCTGCTCTTTGATACCGGAAATGATGGCAGGCCAAATCATGCCAGGCTTGGGCATTTCTTTTACTTTCTTGACTGCAGCTTTAGCCAGGTCGGTATAAATATTAACTTTATTGATACCCATTGTGCAAGCTTTTGCCAGATTTTCATCGCCGGAACCGGAACCGCCGTGCAATACCAGCGGGAAATCCTGGCCGACAGCCTCTTTGATTGCAGCCAAACGATCGAAATCAATATGAGGCGTACCGACATATTCGCCGTGAGCTGTGCCGACTGCGACTGCCAGCATATCGATACCGGTCTCTTCAATATATTTTTTAGCTTCAGCAGGATCGGTCAAAGCCTGTTTGCCGTCTACTGCGTAATTATCTCCCTGGCCTACGTGACCTAATTCAGCTTCTACGCTGACGCCGGTCGCATGAGCAACTTTAACCAGTTCTTTTACCTGAGCAACGTTTTCCTCATAGGAAAGGCTGGAACGGTCGACCATGATGGAAGTGAAGCCGGCAGCAATTGCATCGATGGCGTCTTCATAGGTAGCGCCATGGTCCAGGTTAATGGCAACGGGAACATTGGCTTTGTCAGCCAAAATGGTCAGATAGCTGCCCAAGAATTTGATATCAGGTGTTGCGCCATGGGCAACATCGAGAATGATGGGAGCACGCAGTTCTTCTGCAATTTCGATAACTGCTCTGGCGTCCAGCTCACTGCACACGTTGGGGGCGGCCACACCATAGTTTTCCTTGCTGGCGCGGTCGAGGATTTCTTTCATGGATACTAACATACGATTTACCTCTTTATCCTTTCAAAAAATAAATATAAAGCAAAAGGCTTAGCCTTTTGAAATCTGTTTATCGTATTTATTATAACAGAGAAAAACAAAAGCAACAAGAAAATTTTAATTCAACGCCGGGGATATTTGCTGTAGATTTCCTCTAAAAGTGCAGTGGCCTGCTCATACTGATCGTTGGCATATTTAAACAGATTGGGTTCTTTGGTGATATAAAAACCGAATTTTTCGTAAAGTTTGACCGCACGATGGCTCCAGGTTTGTGTATGCAAATAAATTTTGCGTTTTCCCTCGATTTCTTCCGAGAGCTGCAATAATCTGCTCATCAATGCTTTGCTGAGGCCCAACCCCTGGTATTGAGGCATAACGGCGACGTAAGAAACCCATGGATCACGCCGTTTTCCGGAATATTCCCACCAAATGGTGGCGGTAGCGATTTTTTTGCCCTGCGGATCCTGGATAAACAGGCTACGGCGCTCCAGTTCATGGGGCGCATACAGAAAACGCTTTTCAAAATGTACCAGTGCATCAACCCCGCGAGGAAATTCCAGCACGGAGGCTTCGATTTCCGCCCATTCCTTTTCATCACCCGGTTGAAACATGGAAAAGGCATAGCCTTCGGGCAATTCAAAGAGAGGGAGTTCAGCCTCCGGTGGACGGCACATCAGAATGTTCAAAAAAGGGACACTTTTATCTAACATAATAGATACCTCCCGATCTTAAGAGATCTTTTTCAAATTAATAATAAACAAAAAGGCAGTGGATAAACCAATCTGCCTTTTTAAGAATATCAGAAGATGCGATAAGCACAAATCCAACGGGAATCCCAATAGGAACCATAGGAAGTGCGTTTTACAACTTTACCTTTACTGGTAGAAGCATCGATCATCATACTGTTGCTGACTGCAATGCCAACATGTCCTTTAAAGACCAAAATATCTCCTGCTTTTACCTCGCTGCGCTTATTGATGCGCTGATATTTGGTAACGCTGCGCCAACCAGAAGAAGTCAAATAACTCTGTTTGACGCCGGCGTTGTTGAGGCACCAGTAGACAAGGCCGGAACAGTCGAATTGATTAGGCCCTTTGGCACCCAGCACATATTTGCATCCCAAACGGGATTCTGCTGCAGCAATCAATGCAGAAACGCTGCCGGAACCGCTGTAATGATAATCACCACCGCCACTGCTGCTTCCGCTATTGCCGCTGCTGGGCTTTTTATTGCTGGAGCTGCTGGAGCTGCCGGAACTGCTGACCGGAGCTTTGACAGCAGAATCGGAGAACAACTTATGATTGGTGGAAGCACCGAACTTTCCATCTGCCGTGAGTCCATTGCGCTGCTGGAAAGATTTTAAAGCAGCAACCGTACTTTCTCCAAAATAACCGGTAGAGCTGCGCATATATCCCAATGCAACCAGACGCTCCTGAATGCGGGTGACATCATCACCGCTATCTCCCAAGCCAATGCTGTTGGCCTGAGCGCTATCCGATAGCAGCAACTCTTTGGTAGCTGTGCCGAGATAACCGTCGGAAATCAGACCGTTGCGCTCCTGAAAACGCTTGACGGCGGCCACTGTATCCTGACCATATTTTCCATCAGGCGTGGTGGTAAGATAACCGAGCGTATGCAAACGTTGCTGCAAAGAAAGAATTTCATCGCTCTGTTCTCCAAGATAGAATGCATAAGCATTGACGTCTTCCGAATAGAGGGCTTCTCTTGTTTTCTGACCGATGGTGCCATCGGAAGTGAGGGCATTGCGCTGCTGGAATTTTTTGACGGCGGCTGTAGTGGTACTGTCAAAAATACCGTTGGCTTCTCCTAAATATCCCAATTCCACTAAACGCAGCTGCAGTTCTGCAACATCGTCACCTTCTGCGCCTTCGGAGACGGCATAAGGTTTGGCATCTTCCGAAAAAAGCAAGTCAAAGGTAATGTAATCGGCAACGCCAGTCATTTCTAGACCATGCGTACGCTGAAAACGTTTAATGGCCTCCTCGGTTTCATCGCCATAATAGTTGGAAGGTTCATCTTCGCCCATATAGGCCAGATCCATCAGTCTTTCCTGCATCTGAATGACCACGTCATTGACAAATCCAGGCTCAGCTGAATAAATTTTGGCCGGTTCGGAGGCTTCGACCTCTGCGGCAGAGAGAACTCCGGCGCTATTGATATGCAAAGATTGATCCGTTCCCGCAGAAGCAGAATTAAAGGGAATGCAAAAAGCGACGGAGAAAGGAGTCATAACCAGTAAAAGACAGGCTGTCAATGCATAGAGCAGGCGATGCTTTCCTAAACTCCGATAATAATCCGACAGGCCGTCAAACAGAGAAATGACTGCCCGAATCGGCGCCCACTCTGTCAGGCGGCGCCGGTTTGGCGCCTTTTTTGTAAGGGTGCGTCTGACTCCTACTCCATCGGATACTTTTACCTTCGATGCTTTTGCATAATCTCCGGTTTTCTTTTTTGAAAAAAGACCTTTGAATTTTGCAAAGCCGGCAGAACAGAAACTGCTTGCGGCTTTATACATGGATGATAATTTTTCTTTCATACTCTCTTTCATTTCCTGTGATATTTACATACAACAACCTCATTATACGCTAAAGAGGTAAAATTGTATATGCTGCCCAAAAAAGTTTACATTTGAGCGTTTCGTTTAAAATTTTATGGGTACACCGGTCATATACATGGTAAAAGTGCCCGTGCACAGAAGTGTTCCTTCTTCGGAAATAATGCGGATTTCGCAGACGCAGATTTTACGGCCGCGGCGAGACAGGGAAGAGCGGGCAATGATTTTGCCGGCAGCAGCTGCTTTCAGATAGTTCAGGTTGGAACTGAGTGTGACGCATTGTTCCCCGTAATAAGAGACGCAAAGACCGGCAACTACATCGGCAATCGTAAAGAAAGCACCTCCGTGGAGCATACCCATATAGTTTTTCTCATTGTCACTGATTTCCATTTCGGCTTCTGCGCCTTCGGCCGATAAACTGCGCACTGAGATGCCCATTTCGCGGCTCAAGGCATCGGTACGGCGAAAATATTCCAAAAATGCTTGAATATCCATAGTGTTCCTATACTTTCTGTGAAATTATTTTAGAAGGATACCATAAAAACAGGAAAAAGTAAAATGGCAATTTCTTGATTTTTTACAGGGCTTCTTTTACTATAGAAGCTATGGGAAAGGAATATTTTGATAAAAAACAAGAAGGATTTGCTTATGAGATATTTTGAACGATGCGCTCCCGGGCAGGAAGGGGTTGATGCGCAGCGACTACGGCAGGCACTTGAAAAATTGGCACATCCGCGTTATGGTGCGCAGGCCTTGATGGTGCTGCGCCATGGAAAGGTAGTGGGAGAAAGCTATCGGGCGCCTTATCGGGAAGGGGATTTGCATAGTCTTTTTTCAGTTAGCAAAAGTTTTACGGCAGTTGCAGCAGGCTTTGCTCAACAGGAAGGGCTGTTGACTTTGGAAGATTTTCTATGCGATTATTTCCCCGAATATTTGCCGTCGTTACCCTGTGAAAATATGCGTCAACTGCGTCTGAAGCATCTGCTGATGATGGCGGCGGGGTTTGAAGCGGCTCCGGATGATTTTAAGCGGCATCATGCAGGAGAGGTGATCAATGATTTTCCATATTCTTATGCAAATTTTAAATTCTCAGATGAAATTGATTGGGCAAAAGATTTCCTGCACACATATGTAGCAGAGCAGCCGGGAAACAGGTTTATTTATTCCAGTGCCTGCACTTATATGATTTCGGCAGTTATACAGAAAATTACGGGACAGACGCTGCTGGAATTTTTACAGCCACGCTTGCTGAAACCACTGGGTATTACTCGCGTGCAATGGCAGCAATGCAGCCAGGGGCGGAATGTGGGAGGCTGGGGTATGAGCCTGTGCAGTGAAGATCTGGCAAAATTCGGCCAATTTATGTTGCAAGAAGGAGCCTGGGAAGGCAAACAGCTATTGGATCCTGCATTTGTCCGTGAAATGCGCAGTTGCCAGATTTTCATAGGCAATCGCTCTGCTAAATGGGAAAAACGGTTTGGATATCAGGTATGGCTTTTGGGAGAAGAGGAAGATTACGGAGGCATTGGGGCGTTTGGCCAGATGTATATCGTTTTTCCTCGCCTGGAGGCAGTATTTGTGATGCTGGGAGCCAGCAGGACTTACATGAAGGCTTTGGATGTGATCATGGGAGATTTGAAAAATGCGCTGCAAGGCCCTGCAGCGCCGGGAGAATCTGTAAGCCTGGAAATGGAGCAGATGTATTTGCCGGAAGGCCTCAGCTCCTGGGATATGCCGCAGGCGCAGCGATATACTGGCATGCGATATGTGCTGGCGCCAAATCCGTTTGGAATTACGGCAATGAAATTTCAATTTGGTGCACAGGATCAACTGAATTTGGAAATCGAAGGAGACGCGACAGAAGTAAAAATCGGATATGACTATTGGGAGTATGGTCATATTGCCGCCCATGAGACGATATACAGCGATACACATACGCAAATGCTGTTTTCCAAGGTGGCCTGCGCAGGTGCCTGGAAAGGGGAGGTATATCATTTAACATTAGCTTTCTATGAGACTTGCTACGTCCTGGAATTGGCCTGCCGTTTTAGTGAACATGGAATCTATATAGAAAGTAAGCGAAATGTGGGTTTTGTAAAAGAAGCAAACACCAAGTTGATTGGCGTGCGAGCATAGGAAGGGAATGCCATGGATCATATAAGAAGGTGGCTGGCAGCAATAGGGGCGATGATAGTTGCTTTATTGAGTGGCTGCATGCGGGCAGTGCCCAGCATTGCGCCGGAAAAAGTGCAAAGCCAGATGGTGAGTGTTTATCTGGGGCAAAAGAACGACGATTTTGTACAGGCGTTTTTAGATGGTGCACATGCATATTTAAAGCAGCAGGATGCGGTACAGCTGCAATTGCTGGAAAGCCCGGAGCAGCTTTCGGAAGAAACGGATATGGTAGTGACTTATGAGGAGGAGGCAAGTTGTTTTGCATCGGCGGAGCTACTATTGCTGGAAGAATCGGAATCAAGTATAGTAGCTTTGGGAAAAGAAATCGGGCAGCAACTGTTGAGCGATTTGCAGGAGCGTGGAGCGGAGGTTCCGCAGATATATTTTTTAGGTGCTAATGAGGCAGCGGATTGGCAGTATGCACTATATGCGGAAATTCAGGAAAATTTTGCACAGGGCGGAGAATCTGTTGCGTTGCAGGAAAAAATAGTTTCCGGGGAACAAGCAACCAAATGGTTGGAGGGACATCCAGGAGAGCTGGCAGTGGTAGCAGCTGATGCACAGGCAGCTTTATATTTGCGACAAGGCGCAATAGAAGCAGGGCGGCAACATCAAATATGTATTTTTTCACTGGAATATTCCCAGGAAATAGAGCAGGCAATCCGTATGGCATTGATATATGGCGCACTTTTGGAAAATCCAATGCAAATGGGAGAAAATATTGCGCGGGAATTGCAGCAGGAAGCAATTACAGAACCGGGAAGAATGATGATTTGTCGGGCTAATCTGGATCTGCCGGAGATAAAGATGCTGAGAGCGCTCTCTGAATAAAAAAAGCCGGCTTATTGCTAAGCCGGCCGAGTACGATCCACTGAAATAGGATATGAGAGCTGAATATACTTTGTGTCTGGTTATGAATCAGCGCTTTATGCAGTATAAAACTCCAAAACGGATTGTTTGCGCTAATTTCTTTTGAAGAATTGCGCCTGTGAAATCAATACTTATCGCTGAATGAAATAGGGAAAATGAATACTCATCATACAGCAGGAGTTATACTGTGAACAATCTCTCCGCCTTGTAAAGACCTGTGCACATTTTTAATGTTCTGCACCTTGCATGACATTGTAAAAGCTGCATTTTAAAGCTACAAATGCCATGAGAGAGATTTTCTTACAGGCAGGTATGCTCAAAGGTGCCCATGCCAACAGATAACCCCTGAAATGATATGCTTTCGTCTTCCATAGAATAATCTTTATGCATCGGAATCACCTCTTTCGATAAAATTTACATAGAACCTATGATAGTATTATGTATCTTGCTTTTATGTTTAATATATTCGCTGTAGAAAAGCATTTTCCTGCATAAAAACAGAAGTTTTTAAAAAATAATTTTTTTCTGATTGGAGTTAATTCAAATATGATATAATTAACTTGAAGGACAGACTGGAAATTATATTTAAGGAGAAAAAATATTTATATGATTGCGTTGAAAGAAATCACTTTGGATTTGAAAGAACGCTACGATCGAATGCTGGGGGAAATCCCCACTTCCTTTTACAGATTTAGTAATATCTTTATGGCCAGAGAATGTTCCCATTTGAAATATGCGGAAATCGACGGCGCTTTTTGTTTGGCAGCATTGCCGCCGGGGGATCCGGAAGATGCTTATGGTTTTTTTCCGCTGAATGCAGAGGAAGGCAGACTTCGCCATGCGTTTATGGAAATGAAAGAGGAATTTGGTATTACGCGCTTCTATGTTCCCTCGCAGGTCTTGCCGCAGATAGAGTCGGAATGCCCGGAAATGTTTCTGCTGGAAGCCTCGCGCGGAGATTTTGACTATGTCTATCATACGCAGGATCTGATTCAACTGCCCGGTAAAAAAT
>CAMEMG010000024.1:0-19155 GCA_945927325.1 uncultured Clostridia bacterium
TTGGCATTTATGATAATCTTTTCCTGCATATATTCTGTATTTGCCGCAGGAATCGATGAAGCTGATATCACGGCAGCCGCGGTGATTTTAGTTGATGCGGAAACGGGCGCGGTTCTCTATGAAAAAAATGCGGATGCACAGAGGGCACCGGCCAGTACAACCAAACTGCTTACAGCGGTTTTGGCATTGGAAAATCTGCAGATGGATCAGGAAATAACGGTCCCGCCGGAGGCTCAGACAAGCGGCTCCAATATGGGATTAAAGCCGGGGCAGATTGTTACGGTTGAAACGCTGCTATACGGATTGCTGCTTAGTTCAGGTAATGATGCAGCAGTGACATTGGCCATTGCAATAAGCGGAACGGTAGAAGCCTTTGCACAAAAAATGAATGAAAAGGCACAGGCATTGGGAATGTTGAATTCCCATTTTGTGACCGCTTCCGGATTGGATGCCGAAGGGCATTATGTAACGGTACGGGATATGTCCATTCTGGCACGCTATGCTTATAGTATTGAAGAGCTGCATACGATTATGGCAACGGAAGAGAAAACATTGTATACCGTTGATAAAAGTGTCAGTTACCAATTGGAAAACACCAATTTGTTGATTCATACTCCACGGCTGGATGGAAATGGTGAACCTTATACCGGGGCTTCCTATCTTTATGAATATGCTACTGGAATGAAAACAGGCTCTACCAGAAATTCAGACGGCTGCCTTGTGGCAAGCGCGGAAAAAGATGGGCAAAAGTTAATTGCCTTGATTTTTGGGGATAATTCCGATGGAGAAAAAGATCGTTGGAAGATAGCTGCCAAATTATTTGATTATGGGTTTTCCAATTATAGAAATTTCTCTCTTACTGAGCTGATTGGCGGGACAGTAGGGTTGGATGTGGTAGGCGGGCCAGTGATCAATGGAGCGGCGGCAAAGCTTCAGTGTATGCCTGTTTCTCAGGAAGGCGTTGAAGTGATTACTTTGCCGGTAGATAGCGACCTGAGCGCGATTGAATATACGATTGAGCCGAACAGTGCTGCTCTGAATGCCCCTATTTCCGAAGGAACGGTTGTGGGGGATATAGAGATTACGCTCAATGGTGAACTGTTGCTTAGTGGCCATTTGATAGCCGCAGAAGCAATGATGACGGCAGAGGAGTATGCAAAGCTTTCCGGAACCCAATCGGAAATATCGAATTTGCTCAATTTGGATACAGAAAAACGACAAAATCTGCGTAAATATACGTGGCTGTGGCTGTTGATTCCTTTCGGAGGCGTTGTTTTCCTGATATGGCGAGGGCTGCAAAATAATCGGCATTCTCGCAGGCGGTATCGTGGTGCAGCTGTGAGAAGTTCGCGTATGGCACAGCAGAAAAATTTAATGGATGGACGTAGCTATCGCAAAACTGCGCGGCCGGTCAGTAGAATTGCAGCGCAAAACGGATCCAGACAGGCGGTAGTCCGCCGTACTTCGGTAAGCCGGGCAAGCAGTAGAGTCAATGGCTCGCGGCGCAGTGCAGTACGCCGTACTGCAACGGTGCAGCAAATACGCCCCAATGTGAGAAGAACACGCCGGAGTGGCAGAGAAATATAAGAGCAGGAATTTGATTTCCTGCTCTTTTTTAGGAAATATTGAGCTGCATACCGTCATATGCGAAACAGAGTGCGTAGTCGGCATAGGTCTGTTCCAGAGCGCAATAATCATCGTAGGAAAGCTGCTCAAATTCTTCAATATGCGTGATAACAGCCTGTTTGGGCTGATAGTGCGCGATCAACGGTAAAGTATGCTGCAGGAAACTGGTTTCTCCCGGATAGGATGCACGCAAGTTTCCCATTCCCAAAATCATACAATGGCAATCATGTAATTGTGGCAGATTGAAAGGAATTGCATTAACATGACATGGACAATAAAAGACGCGGCAGCCTGTCTGCTCTATGAGAAATCCAGCGGCAAATCCATGGCTCAGAGGGATGCGGGTAATGCAAAAGTAGGCAATTTGAAGAAATGGTAGTTCATCGAGCGTACAGAATTGCTCTTCAGCATAATAATCCAGCAGCGAAGAGAAGGAATTTATGCCAAGACGAATCCCGCCTCTTGGCAGGTGCACTGCAATGGGCGGCAGTGTATCCGGCCGTAATTCCATAATCTGCTCAATCACACGCAGGCCAAGTGTGTGATCCGGATGAAAATGGGAAAGGAAAAGGTGGGTCGGGCAGGAGATACTTTGTTCGGTTAGAGAAATGGATATGCTTTCGGGCGCATCGAACAGAGTATGAATTTCAGGCAAATAAAGGCTTTGCCCTCTGCGCATATATCGGCCTCCCAATTTCTGAGCCTGTTGGCAGATGGAACAGTTACAACAAGGGCGGGGGATGGGAATGGAACCACCGCTACCCAAAATGGAAATTTTCATCATAAAAAAGGACTCCAAATGTAAACTTTATGAGTTGGATAGATGCATTATACTACAAAAAACGCTATAATACTATTATCGCCTGTCCAAATAGATAAAAAGAGGCAAAAAAGGAAATAAGTAAGGAACATCAGGATGGAAGAAATACAGATCGAATCAAATCAGAAAAAGCAGCGGAGGCTCCGTTTTATGGGTGTGCAACCGTTGTTTTTTGTGTTGCTGGCAATCTATGCGGCTTTGATTATTTATGTGGCTTGCAGCTGGAAACTGTTTTATGACGTAAAAAAGGAACTTTGGTGGCTGAATCTGGTCTATGCGGGGCTTTTTTTACTGGGAATTGGATTTTTCTTCTTTTTCCGTTTTCGCGCACATAAATCAAAAGGGGTATTGTTGAATCATCTGCTGTTGACCGTATTGGCAGCGTTTTTTTCTTATTACCAGATTGAAATGCTGGGCTTTAATGATATTATCAAGGAAGAAGTGCAGGCTGTATTTATCAATTGGGGATTGATCCTGTTGATCTATCTGCTGGGCTATGTTTTGACCAACCGCTTCCGAGGGGCAGTTATTTTTGGTAATACGCTTTGCTTTGTGTTGGCCGTGACAAATCACCTGGTATTTCTTTTCCGCGGTACACCACTGCTACCCAATGATATCTATGCAACGCAGACGGCAATGAGCGTACTGGGGCAGATGAAATACGAAGTGTCGTATCAGACGATACTGGGTGTACTCCCATGGGTGTTGAATTATGCCATTGCAGGTAATATGACCTATAAAAATCAGTCGTGGAAAGCGCATCTGATTGCAAAAATCGGAGGTACCGTAGTGATTACGGCAGTGATGCTGTTGTGTATTTGTACTGATGCGTTGCTGTATTGCGGGACTTCAATCAGTTATTGGAATACGGTAAAAAGCTGCAATGCAAATGGCGAAGTGATGCAGTTTATGATCTATATTCGCAAATCGCAGGTCGAAAAACCGGAAGAATATTCTCTGCAACGAATTGAGGAGATTGAGAATCAATATGCTTCTCTTGGAGAACAGGGAGAACAACCGGTGAGTGAGGAGAATCCCAATGTGATTGTCATTATGAACGAAGCCTTTTCAGACCTTTCTGTAATACAACCATTTGAGACGAATGAGGATTATTTGCCCTTTTTCCGCAGCCTGACGGAAAATACTATAAAGGGGCAGATGGTTGCTTCCATTAAAGGCGGAGGCACCTGTAATACGGAGTTTGAATTTCTGACCAGCAGTTCTCAGGCATTTTTGCCTGCTTCCTGCCTGCCTTACCAGCAGTATATTCATTCGGATATGCCTTCTATGGCCAGCATTATGAAAGGGCAGGGATATCAGGTGTTGGCGATACACCCCTATTATGCGACCGGGTGGCGCCGTTCGACGGTATATCCTCTGCTGGGCTTTGATGAATTCCACAGCCTGGAGGATTTCCCGTCTTATGCGCAGAAAGGCAGACTGCGCCTGATTACAGATTATGCCAACTATCAATATCTGATTGA
This sequence comes from uncultured Clostridia bacterium, assembly GCA_945927325.1. Taxonomy (GTDB): domain Bacteria; phylum Bacillota; class Clostridia; order Christensenellales; family Christensenellaceae; genus QANA01. The sequence goes on from CAMEMG010000024.1 coordinate 3,931, forward strand.
GCGTTTTGAAGAAAAGGAAGCAGATGCTCCCATATTTATCTTTAATGTGACCATGCAGAACCATTCTGGCTATTCCAGCGATTATAATTTTACTGAACGGATTACGTTAAACGATTATGATTCGGAAGAGTATCTCAATGCCGAAGTATATCTTTCACTGATGAGACAATCGGATTCGGCTTTTAAATATCTGATTGAATATTTTAAGAAAGTAGACGAACCGACCATTGTCGTGATGTTTGGGGATCACCAACCGGGGGATATGAATGCATTTTTGGATGCACTAAGTGCGGATCTGAGCGATTCATTGGAGGATCTTTCCAAATTATATGTGGTGCCCTATATTATCTGGGCCAACTATGAAATAGAAGAGAAGGATATAGAATATATCAGTGCAAACTATTTGAGCAGCGTAGTGATGGAAATGGCAGGAATCCAGTTGCCTGCATACAATTCTTTCTTGCTGCAGCTGCGGGAGGAATTTCCGGTGATTTCTTCCAAAATCTGTATTGATCGTTTGGGAAATTATATAAGCCCTACGGAAGCTTTGACGCGCAGTGAAATGGTACGGGAATACCAGCTGCTGCAGTATAATAATTTATTTGACAGTAAAAACCGTAATGAATTATTCTTTTATGGTTATGAAACAAGTCAGGAGCAATAGCTTTCAGTCTTGAAAATCAAAGGGCATGGCATATAGCCATGCTCTTTTTCATCTGAAAATTATTCGCAGATTGTGACAATAGATCATCGGAACACGAAGAACTCAATCAGTTTGCTTCGCGGCGGCAATTTCTGCGGCAATAGACAGCATACTGCTGGTACCGATACGATCTGCACCCGCAGCAACCATATCCAGAGCCTGTTGCAGAGTGCGGATTCCGCCTGCCGCTTTCACCTTAGCCCGATCTCCAACTACCTCACGCATCAATCGAATATCTTCCACGGTTGCACCGCCGTAGGAAAGACCGGTTGAAGTTTTTACAAAATCGGCTCCGGCTTTAACGCAAATTTCACAGGCACGAATTTTTTCTTCTCTCGTCAGCAAACAGGTTTCCAGGATTACTTTTAAAATAGCACGATCGGCGCATGCTTCCCGTACACCACAGATATCACGGTAAACAGCATCAAAATCCCCGGATTTCATGGCACCGATATTCAGCACAATATCGATTTCCTGTGCGCCATCGGCAATGGAAGTGCGTGCCTCAAAAGCTTTTACTGCGGCAGGTTGTGCACCGAATGGAAAACCGGCGGTCGCGCCTACCTTGACTTTGCTGCCGGCCAATTGTTCTGCAACCAATGGTGTATAATAACCGTGCGTGAAGACAGTGGCAGCGCCGTAAGTGATGGCTTCCTGGCAGAGCTGGATGATTTGTTCCTTGCTGGCTTCTGCTTTGAGCAGCGTGTGATCAATAATGGAAAGAATGGAATTTTGATCGATCATAATAGACTCCTTATTTGAGGCAGGCAGGATAGATGCCTGTATTTTGCATTTGAGTCAGGCCATGGGAAACATCTTCGCGGTCAGAGGGATAAGTGATGCCCATCCAGGCACAATCACAGGGAAGTACTTCTACGTGCATGCGGCCGGTACGGATCAGATCGTCTACCATAGTAGGCAGGACGTATTCACTGGTCAGATCATCAGGCTGTAAGGAATGAATAAAACGATCAAAGCAATGCTGGGCTTCCACAAACACGGAGGGCTGGAAGCCCCAGAAATTCATGGAAACAATGCTTTCTCCATCCAGAAGTTGCCCGTCTTCTTTTCCGTAGTTGCTGGTGATCAAGCCATTTTCCAACGGCATGATCTGATAAGTTTCAGTGACACCGATCAGTTTACCGCCGACTGTACGGCAAATGCCACGGTTGACTGTTCCGTTATGGGAAACCGTATTTTTCAGGCGATAACCCACCATGCAGGCCGCCTGTGCATCGTCGGAAGCGGCTATTTTTTCCAGATGATTTGCACAAATGGTATAAGACTCTCTGCCATAATAATCATCGGCATTGATAATGGCAAAAGGTTCATGGATGGCGTCTTTTGCAGCCAGCAGCGCCTGCACTGTTCCCAACATTTTTTTACGCTCAGTGGGCAGCGTATAGCCTGCCGGCAGATAAGCTTCGTCCTGAAAAACATAGACTACTTCAGCTCGAGCCTCGGCAAAAGTGCCGATCGCTGCTTTGAAGTCTGCTTCAATTTCACGTTTAATAACGAACACAATTTTTTCAAATCCGGCTAAAACTGCATCATAAATTGCATAGTGAATTAAAATTTCTCCATTGGGGCCGATGGGAGCAATCTGTTTGATGCCACCATAACGGGAACCTAAGCCAGCGGCTAATACCATTAGTGTCTTTTTCATTACGATTATCTTCTCCTATTTCAACTTGATGGGATTAAAATTCTTTATAAATTCCATGCGGGTAAAATTGCAGCGGGATGGCACTTCCCTTTCCAAAAAGAGTATCCATTTCCAGAGCATATCGTTCTCTTAATGGATTGGGGACGATAGCCAGTATGGTACCTGCAAAGCCACCGCCATGTACACGAACGGCACCTTCACCCTGCAGCAAATGCTCGCTGTAGGCCAACGCCAGCGAGAGTGCCTGGTGTTCGGGAGCCGAAGAGAGAAATACATTTTGCAGATACTGGAAGGAAGAAGCGCCGGATTGCCGCAGTAATTGCAGAAAGGCAGTGAAATCTCCCTGGTCTATTATGGAAGCCATGCGATGGACGCGGTCATTTTCCGTAAAGAAATGGTGGGCACGCAAAAGCGGGCGATCTCCCAATTCCCGACGCAAAATGGGAAGGTTGGCATAAAATTGTGCCGGATCACATTCTCTTAGATGCGATTTTCCCAAAGCCTGGGCTACGGAAGTCATTTCCCGTGGGATGGAAGCGTAAGCATCGGTCAAGTGTGCATGACTGCTGTGTGTATTCACAATAAACAACTGATATCCATAATCGGCACAGTCAAAGCATAAGCTGCGCACCTGAGGCTGTGTTTCCAATGCGAAATCGATGGCACAGATGCCGCCGGTAGCACAGGTGAGTTGATCCATCATGCCGCTGGGCTTACCAAAATATACATTTTCGGCATGTTGTGCAGCGAATGCCAATGTTTGTGGAGGCAAAGTATCCGCAGCGTAAAAACGATTGAAAAGTGGCGCTATCAGCACTTCGAATGCAGCGGAAGAAGAAAGCCCGGAACCGATGGGGATTTCTGAAGTGATATATGCCTGGAAACCACCGATGGGAATTCCGGCCTGCGCTAACCAGGCAGCAACGCCCCGCACTAGCCCGGCAGAAGAGCCTGCCTCCTGCGTCTGCGGTTGTAAACAGCGCAGATCGACTTGTAAACTTCCGGACTGTTCGGAATGGATAGACACAAAGAAGTCGTCTGTTTTCCGAGCAACAGCCAGCATGCCCAGGTCAATGGCCGCAGCAATCACGCAACCATGCTGATGATCGGTATGGTTGCCGCAAAGTTCAACTCTGCCCGGAACAGAACAGCCAAGGGCAGGTAAGGAACCAAATATCTGTTGAAAACGGGAAATGGCCTGCTGCTTGCGTTGAAACATCTTATACCTTCCTTTTATTTTGCTGTATTTTGTATTCAAGCAAAAGTATAACATAGATTTACTTGTTTTTCATCTTAAATAATTGTAAATGCAATTTGCTCACACTTGTATGCAGAATGCATATGGTATCAATAAGATAAAATCAGAAGGAGAGAGGAGTATGAAAGTGCAAGTGCTGGCAGATCTGCCCATTGGAAAGACTGCAAAGGTAGGGAAAATATCGGCAAAAAGAGCAATCAAAGGCCGATTGTGGGATATAGGGCTGGTAGAAGGTTCGGAAATCAGCTGCCTTTATGCGGCGCCTTCGGGAGAGCCGCGGGCATATCGAATTAAGGGAAGCGTGATCGCTCTTCGCAGAGAGGATGCCGTTTATATAGAAATTGTTTCATAGAAATGGAGGAGCACATGGGGCTGACAATAGATTCCACTGGCAATAAGGCAAAAGATAGGGGAATGCATATTCCTAAAGAGCCGGGGCAAAAGATAATTGCTCTGGCCGGAAATCCAAATGTAGGAAAGAGCACGGTTTTTAATCAATTAACCGGTATGAAACAGCATACCGGAAATTGGCCGGGCAAAACAGTGAGCAATGCTTGGGGATACTGCACTTATCAGGGAGAACAATACATATTGGCAGATATTCCAGGCGCATATTCACTGATGGCGGTTTCGGCAGAGGAAGAGGTGGCGCGAGATTTTCTATGCTTTGGTGAGGTGGATGCGGTAATTGTGGTCTGTGATGCCACCTGCCTGGAACGCAATTTAAATTTGGTTATGCAGATTGCTGAAATACAAGAGAATGTGGTTCTCTGTCTGAACCTGATGGATGAAGCCAAAAAGAAAAATATCCATATTGATTTACAAAGGCTGGAACAGGAACTGGGGATTCCGGTTGTCGGAACAGCTGCGCGCAGCAAAAAAGGGCTAAATCAGCTGATGGAACAAGTCAAATGTAGTTTGGAATCCGGCAGGCACGCACCGATGTATATCTCTTATGGAAAACAGATAGATCATGTGGCTGCCGCAGAAACAGAAATATTGGAACAGTTGCTTACAGACAAATTGAATGCCCGTTGGACAGCGCTTAAGCTAGCAGAAGGAGATGCAAAATTGCTGAGCGCCATCAAAGAAAATCTTCAGCTTACAGCTGAGCAAAAGGCTGGATTGGAGGCGAGTAAGCAGCGCATAGAACAAAACTTGACTGGCTTGGGAATCAGCCAGGAACAAGTGAGAGAAAACATCATCCGTATCGTCTATCGAAAAGCAGGGCAGATTTGCCAAAAATGTGTGGTCAGAGGAGAAAACCAAAAAGAAGTACGCAGATTGAGGGCAGATCGTATCCTGACCAGTAAAGCGGCAGGAATTCCGCTTATGATTGCTCTGCTGATCGGAATTTTTTATTTGACAATGGTTGGTGCAAATTATCCTTCCGGCCTGTTGGCTGACGGCCTATTCTGGTTGCAGGATCAATTATATATGCTTTGCAAGGCATTGGCGTTGCCCTGGTGGATTCGAGATCCGCTGGTATTAGGTGTATACCGTACACTGGCCTGGGTTGTGTCGGTCATGTTGCCTCCAATGGCGATTTTCTTTCCGCTATTTACCTTGCTGGAAGACGTTGGCTATTTGCCGCGGGTTGCTTTTAATCTGGATCATCAATTTCAAAAATGCAGTGCGTGTGGAAAACAGGCCCTCAGCATGTGCTGAGGGCCGATTTGGATGCCGATTGATGTTTATGAAAGGCCGCAATCGTGATAAAGCTGAGCAATCACAGTGCTTTTATGAGCAATATAGCGATCGATGTCTTCTGGAAAGAGGCGGGCGGCCTCCCGTTTGATTTGACTGTAAGCCTCACGGGCATCCGCATTGTTGCGCAAATAATCGCGAAATGTTATATGCCTGTGCAATTCGGCGCAATCTTGAGCGCAAGCATATAGGTGATGTGCCATGAACTGAGGCCTGCAGGTATAGGCAAAGGCTTCTCGGCCGGCAATACCCAAATCACCCTCGTGCGTATAACCCAATGCTTGCAAACGATGAATTACCTCGGGCAGTATAATGCGGCTTTGCAGGACGAGGTCAACGTCTAAAATAGGCTTGGCCCACATGCCGGGTACAGAAGTGCTGCCGACGTGTTCGATGGACAGGATTGTGTTTCCAAGAGCGGCTTGCAAATCATCCCGCAATGCTTCAAAGGCCTGTGCCCATTGCGGCATATAAGGCAGCACTTTTACATGGGAGGTGCGCATGTAATCACTCCGTTTCATATAAACCCAGATAAGCAAGAATTTCCTGGGCGTTGGTATCCGGCTTGGCTTTGGGCCAGACTTTTTGAATGACGCCCTGCTCATCAATATAAAAGGTGGTACGTACAACTCCCATACTGGTTTTTCCATAACTTTTTTTCTCCTGCCAGACACCATAGGATTCAATTGCAATGCGTTCCGGGTCGGAGAGCAGCAGGAATGGTAAATCGTATTTCTGAGCAAAGCGCGTATGCGAAGCGACGCTATCCTTGCTGATGCCGATGACGATAATACCATGTTCGGCGTATACATGTTGAGCGGCAGCAAAGGCACATGCCTGACGAGTACAGCCGGGGGTATTATCGCGAGGATAAAAATAGACGATGCGTTTGCGTCCGTTGTAATCGGAAAGCGTTACCGGAGTACCGTTTTGATCGGGTAAGGTAAAATCAGGGGCCAGTTGCCCCGCCTGTAACAATTCACTCATATGATAATCTCCTTTAGGGTTTTATAAATACAAAAGTATCGGAGGTGGAATGGCGGGCAGAGTAGCAATATCCCAAACGGTTGAAATTTTTTAACTGCAGGGGATCTGTACAGTTTTGTTCGGCCAGCCAGCGCACCATTTCACCACGGGCCATTTTGACATAAACACCTTTTTCAATGATTTTTTGCCCCAGTTGCTGCCCGAATATACAGGTATATCGGGGAAAACCCGAAGGCAGATACGGGCGGACGGCTTTGCTGTACTCAGCAGAAGATAAATCCAGCAATGCTTCACATTGTTCAGCCTGTAACTGTTGCCAAAGCGCATTTCCCCAAAATGAATATAAATTAGGATGGTTTTCAACAGCCAGAGGCGCCTGCATTTCCAGACGATAACTGCAAATGCCGTCCAACGGGCGCAAGATACCGTAGAAGCCGGATAAAATGCGCAAATATTTTTGTATGTAAATAAAGTGCCGGTCTTCAAAAACCTGCGGCGCCATATACTGATACTGGATTCCGTCATAGGCTAGAATTGCAGAGGAAAGCTGCCTGTCCAGCTGCATTTTCTGGAAACGGTCGTAATTGAGCGCTGTGATATCGGCATTACAGCCAAGCAGTTGTTGCAGATGTTGCGGTGAAAAAGTGCGTAACCGCTGCAATAAGGTCTCTGTTTTATGCAGAAGGGCGGGTTGCGAGCAAGGCGCAGGAAAATCTGAATGGTCACGCATTTTTTTTGCCGGAGAAATAAGAATACGCCACTGCATGCGGCAGCACCTTCTTTCGGAATCTTTTTTATCAGCATACTGTAAATTTAGGGAGCTTGCAAGGAGAAAAGCGGAAAATGAAGAAGGAGTATCGTTTTTTTTGGAGAGGCGAGGCTGAATGCTTGCCGGTTTTATTGGAATTGCTTTGGTTACAGATGCAGGAAACCTCTGAATTATGAAAAACAGAGCAGCTATTTATATTCGACTTTCAAAAGAAGAAAGACAGCAAAAGCAGGGAAGTTTGCAGATGCAGAGGGAAATACTGGAGCGCTATGCAGAGGAAAAAGGATTCTCATTGGCAGGCATTTATTGTGATGATGGGCAAAGTGGCGTGGATTTTGAAAGGCCTGCCTTTCAGGCATTGATGAGAGATATAGAGGCCGGTAAAATTGATATCTTGCTGACAAAAGATCTTTCGCGCCTGGGGAGGAACAGTGCGCGTACGACAGACCTGTTGGATGAATATTTTCCGTCAAAAGGGGTGCGGTATATTTCGGTGAATGAAGGGGTTGACACGCAGGCTGAAAGCAGTGCCAACCTGATAGCTCCCATCGCTAATGCGGTGAATGAGTTGTATGCACGGGATATTTCACAGAAAATCCGATCCAGTCTGTACGCCAGGATGGAAGCCGGCCAGTATATCGGGAGTTTTGCGCCGTATGGATATCGGAAAAGCAATAAAGAACATGGCAAGCTGGAGCGGGATTGGCAGGCAGCGGCTGTGGTACGAAAAATTTTTACTTGGGCGTCTGCAGGAAAAACACCTGCTCAGATTGCTGAAAAGATGGAACAGGAGCAATACTGTACCCCACTGGAATATCGCCGGTCAGGGATGATTTTACGCAGCCAAATGAGGCAATACCGATGGGAGGCAGGGACAGTACGAAAATTGTTGAGGAATCCATGCTATATGGGGATGCTGGTACAGGGGAGAACACAGAAAATCTCCTTTAAAGCAAAACGAAGTAAACCATTGCCAAAAGAATGCTGGCGTGTCTGCATGCAGGCTCAGGAGGCGATTGTCTCGCAAGAAATGTATACTCAAGTACAGCGTATGTTGGCCGGTCGGCGTCGTAGACCTCGGGGAGGATGGCAAAACCTGTTCGCCGGCATTGTCTGGTGTGCTGACTGCGGAGCAAGAATGTCTTCCGCACAAAGCGGTGGTCACCACAGCTTAATTTGCGGAGCATATAAACGGCGAGGTAAAGATGCCTGTAGCAGCCATCGCCTTTCCTATGAAGCATTGTTGGAAGAGGTCGAAGATAAAATTATGATGCGGCTGCAAACAGCTTCTGTACAAAAAGAGACAATGATGGAAAATTTATGGCAGCAGCTGCAGGCAATAGCAAAAACAGGGCAGCAGGAAAGAAAACGCCAACAGATTTATAATAAGTTAAGGCATCTGTATGATGATAAATATAGCGGGAACATTACGGAAGAACTTTTTTTGCAGCTGCAGACACAGTATGAAGGGGAACTGTCCGGGATAAACGGAGCACTTGCCTTGCGGATAGAAATGGAAGCACAGTGGCAGCGCTGGAAGAAAATGGCGGAACGGGCTTGGAACCCTTCCGCTCTGACAAGGGAGATGCTGCTGATTATGATAGAACGCATCGAAGTGGCACAACCGAAAACTGATTTGCCGATGGAAATCACAATTCAATGGAAAAAAAGAAGCAGGCAAGAGAGCCTGCTTCCCAATGGACTTAATGTTTGACAGGAGGATACTCAGCTCGTTTTGCCTGCGTTTCGCAATAGATACAGCGATAAACACGGGCGGCCGGATCAGTCAAGCGAAATACTTGCGGTAATTCCTGCTCCACAGATGTAATGCAGCGGGGATTTTTGCATTTGAGTACGTCGCGCAACTCGGCGGGCAGTTCCATGCGATGCTTTTGAACGCTGCCATTGGTGATGGTATTGACGGTGATACCGGGATCAATAAAGCCCAGCGCCGTAAAATTCAGGCGGATCAGCTTATCAATCTTGATAATATCCTTACGACCCATTTTAGAGCTGGGGACGTTCATGAGGATTGCTACCGAACAATCCAGATCTCCCAAATCAAGTGCATCATAAATCGCCATGGCTCTACCTGCCTGGATATGATCGATTACATAACCATTCTGGATAGAATCAACATTCATGCTTATTTTACCTCCAAAAGTTTCAGAATCAGTGCCATACGCACGTATTTACCATTAAGTGCCTGTTTGAAATAGCATGCGCGAGGATCATTATCTACGGCAGTAGTAATTTCGTTTACGCGGGGTAACGGATGCAGAATGCACATATCTTTTTTGGCATGACGCAATTTTTCAGGGTTGAGGATGTAGCTATCTTTTAAACGAACATAATCTGCTTCGTTAAAGAAGCGCTCCCGCTGAACACGCGTCATATACAGAATATCCAATTGCGGCATTGCATCTTCCAGCGAGTTGGTTTCTTCAAAGGCAATTCCCTTTTTCAACAGAATATCATTGCGAATGTACTCCGGTACTTTCAGTTCATCAGGAGAGATCAAAACAAATTTTACATTTGGATATCTGCTCAGCGCGCCGATCAGCGAGTGAACGGTGCGACCAAATTTGAGATCGCCGCAGAGTCCGACCGTGAGGTGATCAAAACGGCCTTTTTCCCGTTTGATCGTCAGCAGGTCAGTAAGTGTCTGCGTGGGGTGGTTATGCCCGCCATCGCCTGCATTGATAATGGGTACGCCTGCATACATGGATGCAACCAACGGAGCACCTTCTTTGGGATGGCGCATAGCGATAATATCAGCGTAGCAGCTGACAACTCGCACTGTATCGGCAACGCTTTCTCCTTTGGAAGCAGAACTGCTGGCAGCTTCGGAGAAGCCAAGCACCTGCCCGCCTAATTCATACATGGCAGCTTCAAAGCTGAGGCGTGTACGGGTCGAAGGTTCAAAAAACAAAGTAGCCAGCTTTTTCCCATGGCATTTTTCACTGTATTTGGCAGGATTGGCAATGATATCCTCCGCGGTTTCCATCAGTTCGTCAATTTCCTGCGTGGAAAGTTCCAGGATGTCGATCAGACTTCTCATTGTTGCCCTCCAATCCAGCTCTCATCTGAGGGATTATTGCGGAATGCGATCAGGCGGGAAATATCCTCCGGCTTGATATAGCCGCACTCAGCTGCAACTTTGGCAATGGTATCAAAATCTGTCAGGCTGGTATTTTCTACTTGGGCTGCAGCTAGGCGGTCGAGCCCTTTCTGCATGCCGTAGGTGAAAATGCTGACAATGCCAAGCACTTCAGCACCTGCCTCGCGCAATGCTTCCACAACTTCGATGACGCTTCCGCCGGTAGAAATTAAGTCTTCAATGACGACTACTTTCTGGCCCGGCTCCAATTTACCTTCGATCCGATTCTGGCGGCCATGATCTTTGGCACTGCCGCGCACATATCCCATGGGCTTGCCTAAAATATGAGCAGCGATGGCAGCATGCGCGATACCTGCTGTGCTGGTGCCCATCAATACTTCACACTGCGGATATTTTTCCTGTACAGTGGAAGCAATGGCCTGTTCGATGTAATTACGTGCTTCAGGTGCGGTAAGAATCAGGCGGTTATCACAATAAACCGGGCTTTTGATGCCGCTGGCCCAGGTGAAAGGCTGGTCAGGGCGGAAAAATACCGCATGGATGGAAAGCAAAAATTTAGCGACTTCCTGTTTCATAGCAAAGACCTCCATTTGATTATCCTAAAAATTCCTGTACGCATCTGCGATAAGCAGCAACCGGATCGGCAGCCTGCGTAATGGGGCGACCTACAACGATATAGTCGGAACCGATTTCGCGGGCGCGAGCCGGAGTCGTAACACGTACCTGATCTCCTTTATCACCATCCGCAAAACGGACACCGGGCGTAACTGTCAAAAACTGCGCTCCGCAGGCCTCTTTTACTTTACCTGCTTCCAATGGGGAACAAACGACACCATCCAGCCCAGCCTTTTTAGCATTTTCTGCATAATGCATGACTACCTCTTCCATAGGAGCCTGGATCATGAGATCCTGCTCCATGCGCTCCTGGCTGGTGGAAGTAAGTTGAGTGACAGCAATCAGCAGTGGGCGACTGCCGTCGGGGCGCGTCAAGCCTTCCAGAGCCGCTTCCATCATAGCGATAGTGCCACCGGCATGCAGATTGCACATATCCACATCCAAAGAAGAGAGAACGGACATTGCTTTTTTTACAGTATTGGGAATATCATGCAGCTTAAGGTCAAGGAAAATTTTATGACCACGCTGTTTGATTTCGCGAACAATTTCCGGACCTGCTGCATAAAAAAGCTCCATACCGATTTTTACATATGGTTTCTCTTCCTGAAAATGATCGAGAAAAGCTAAAGTTTCTTCTTTGCTGCTGAAATCGCAGGCAATAATGACATCTCTGTTCATGCGTGTGCTCCTCCAATAATTTGTTTGAGATCAGTAATGCCCAATTGCTGCATCAATGTGGGCAATTCTTCAATGATTTTTTTACAGATAAACGGATCGATTAAATTGGCTGCACCAATTTGTACTGCGGTAGCACCGGCCAGCATCATTTCGATGACATCGGCAGCGCTGCTTACTCCTCCCATACCGATAATGGGAATGGAAACGGCCTCATAGACTTGCCATACCATGCGTAAAGCAACCGGGAAAATGGCACTGCCGGAAAGGCCGCCGGTAGTATTGGCCAAAATCGGCTTCCGGCGTTTCAGGTCGATGCGCATGCCCATCAGGGTATTGATCAGGCTGATGCCGTCGGCACCTGCCTGTTCGCAGGCTTTGGCAATGGCCGCGATATCAGCGACGTTGGGACTTAATTTCATATAGACTGGTTTACTGGTAACAGATTTTACAATACGGGTAATATTGGCTGCAGATTCAGGGGTAGTGCCAAAGCTCATGCCGCCATCGTGTACATTGGGGCAACTGATGTTGACCTCAATCAATCCGACCTGTGGTTGTTTATCGATCTGTTCGCAGCAATAGGCATATTCATCTGCCGAAAAACCGCTGATATTGGCAATGACTGGCTTATGGAAACAGCGAGCCAATTTCGGCAATTCTTCGGAAATTACTTTTTCAATTCCCGGATTTTGTAAACCGACGGCATTGAGCATACCCGAAGGGGTTTCTGCGATGCGAGGGGTGGCGTTGCCAAAACGGGGAAGGCGGGTCGTTCCTTTGAAAGAAAAAGAACCTAACAGATTGATATCATATAATTCCGCAAATTCATAGCCATAACCAAAGGTGCCGCTGGCAGGGATAATTGGATTATCCAAAGAGAGGCCGCTTAAGGTCACTTGCGTATTTACCATAAGATTTCCTCCTTATCCAATACAGGGCCATCTTTGCAGATGCGCTTGTTGCCGTAAATTGTTTTGCAGGAACAGCCCATACAAGCGCCAAAGCCACAGCCCATGCGCTCTTCAAAACTCAGCTGACCACCGGTAGAACAGGTTGTATAGAGGGCTTTTAACATGGGTTCAGGGCCGCAGGCATAATAGTAAGTATAAGCGCCAGAACCGAGGGTGGCGATGGCATCAGTTACAAAGCCGCGGATGCCGACGCTGCCGTCAGCAGTAGCAATCAAAGTGTGGACGCCTAACGCTTCAAATTGCTTGCCGTAAAACACTTCTTCGGCTGTATTAAAGCCCAGAACGGCAATTGGTTGTTTGCCTTCGGAAAGCAGCTGTTTAGCCAGAGAATACATGGGAGGCACTCCTGCTCCACCACCCACCAATAATGGCCGCGCTCCGCTTTTCTCGGTGTTAAAACCATTGCCCAAGCCGCAGAGAATATCCAAAACGGCGCCGGCCGGCAAAGTGCTCATATAAGCAGTGCCTTTGCCGACAATCTTATAGATAATAGTAAGACGGCCGGGTTCGTAATCGCAGACTGAAATGGGGCGGCGCAGGAAGAAACCGTCGAGGGCGATGTTGATAAATTGACCAGGAGCCTGCAAAGCAGAAGTATCGCCCTGTAATACCATTTCATAAACCTGCCTGGCAATGCAGCGATTGGAAAGAATTGTATATAGACCTTGCGTCATAAAGAAACTCCTTTACGCGTCGATGGTGGATACACCGATGGTGATTTCTTCCAGAACATCCAGCAATACCTTAACGGTATCCAGAGAAGTAAACATGGTGACGTTGTTTTCCACAGCAGCGCGGCGGATGATATAACCATCTGTTTCCTGTTCGGTCGAATTGACATCGCGGGTATTGATAACATATGTTACGAAGCCACCGCGCAGCAGATCGACAATCTCATTGCTTCCTTCGCTCAGCTTGGCTTTTACGCGGGTACGAATACCATGCTCGCGCAGGAAATTGGCTGTTCCCTGTGTTGCTTCAATATTGAAGCCCAACTGATAGAAGCGGCGGATCAACGGCAATGCTTCTTCCTTATCGGGGTCAGCCAACGTTACGAAAACTGTACCGTAGTTGACAACCTTGGTGCCGGAAGCCTGCAATGCTTTGTAAAGTGCACGGGTCAGCTTATTGTCATAACCGATGGCCTCGCCGGTGGATTTCATTTCCGGAGAGAGATATGCATCCAGACCGCTCAGTTTGGAGAAAGAGAAGGCAGGAACTTTGACGTACCAACGTTTTTTCTCTTCCGGATAGAGCATATCGATTCCCTGTTCTTTCAGGGATTGCCCCAGCATCACCTTAGTGCCGATATCTGCCAGTGACCAACCGGTTGCTTTGGAGAGGAAAGGCACTGTGCGGGAAGAACGGGAGTTGACCTCAATAATGTAAACATTCTCCTGCTTATCTACGATAAATTGGACGTTGAAAAGCCCAACAATTCCAATGCCCAGGCCCAGGCGTTTGGTATAATCAAGGATGGTCTCCTTAACTTTTTGAGAAATGCTGAAGGTGGGGTAGACACTGATGGAGTCGCCGGAGTGCACACCGGTACGCTCTACCAGTTCCATAATACCGGGAACAAATACGTCGGTACCATCGCAGACCGCATCAACTTCCAATTCCTTGCCGACAATGTACTGGTCGATCAATACCGGCTGATCTTCATTTACGGCAACAGCAGATTTCAGGTATTTGAGCAGCCCTTCATCGTTGGATACAATCTGCATTGCACGACCACCTAATACGTAGCTGGGGCGGACAAGCACAGGGTAGCCGATTTCGTTGGCTGCTTTAATGCCGTCTTCAATGTTGGTAACGCCGACTCCCTTGGGACGGGGGGTACCCAACTGGGCGGTAAGACGCTCAAAATTATCACGATTTTCGGATTTGTTGAGCGCTTCTACACTGGTACCGATGATCTTCACACCGCGCTTCTGCAATGGCTCAGCCAAATTGATGGCCGTCTGGCCGCCGAGAGAAGTGATAACTCCTACCGGGTTTTCCAGCATGATAACGTTCATGATATCTTCCGGTGTCAGCGGCTCGAAATAGAGCTTGTCGCTGGTGGTATAGTCTGTGGAGACTGTTTCCGGGTTATTATTGATGATAATAGCCTCATAACCGGATTTTTTGATGGTCATAACGGCGTGCACGGTGGAATAGTCGAATTCAACGCCCTGACCGATGCGGATGGGGCCGGAGCCCAAAACGATGATTTTCGGATTCGGACTGACAATGGATTCGTTTTCGTGCTCATAGGTCGAATAAAAGTAGGGGACATAGCTATCGAACTCGCTGGCACAAGTGTCAATCATTTTGTAGACGGGGAAGAGATTTTCCTTCTTGCGAATCGCAAAGACATCTTCCTCTTTCATATCCCATAAGCGGGCAATTACCGCATCGGCAAAGCCCATGCGTTTGGCTTGGCGTAATACCTGAATATCACCGGGATTCGCAGTCAATTCTTCTTCCATATCGATAATATTTTTGATTTTGTTGAGGAAGAAAATGTCTATCTGCGTTGCATCACAGATCATACCAATATCGGCGTGATTGCGCAGAAGCTGAGCGATCCCGAAAATTTGTTCACTGGTGCCTTCTTTGATAAAGGCCATCAATTTGGCGTTGGAAATATCCGTCAGTTTTTCCATGTAAAGGTGATTGACCCCGATTTCCAGAGAACGCACTGCTTTCAAAAGGCTCTCTTCAATGGTACGGCCGATGCTCATTACCTCGCCTGTTGCCTTCAT
>CAMEMG010000025.1:0-18292 GCA_945927325.1 uncultured Clostridia bacterium
CCGTGCCGGGCAATGCAGCCTGCGACATCGTGAATCACAGAGTAATAGGTTTGCGCCGAGAAGGTGAGCGTACCGCAGAAATCCATATGCTCATTGCTCTTGCCGATCGGCAGCTGCGGCGCAAAAATGATGTTCCCTTCGGTATATTGATCGGCCGCCTCGATCGTCTTGTCGATGAGCGTGCTCAAAATGATGGCATCGGTGCCCACCGGCAGATGCGGCCCGTGCTGCTCGGTTGCCGAAAGCGGCAGCAGCACAATTGTCTTATCCTTATCCAGCGCAGAAAGCTGGTCTCTCGAAAGATTTTCCCATCTTGCAATCATGATTTTGACAACTCCTTTTCCAGCTCCGTTTACACGGGAATATAGAAGAAAATGCGCAGCACGACGGTAACGGCAATGGCCGCCAGCGTCGCCACCAGGAACCAGGCATCGTACTTGGAAGCCTTGATGGTCTTATAAGAAGTGCGCTTGACGCCGAAATTCAGTTTATAGAAGTGCATGGCCAGCGAAATGGCATGCCCTTTGCCGATGACGCGGAACAGCAGCGGGATCGAGAAGATGATGTAGTTCTTGATCTTGGTCGCAGCGCCGCACTTTTCGATCTCCAAACCGCGGGAGCTCTGCGCTTCCATGATGGCCTTCAGCTCAGTGATGATGATGGGGATAATCTGGAAAACCAGACCCACCGCAAAGCTGATGCCATAGGGCATATGCCACTTGCACAGCCCGAGGATGATCTCGCTGAAGTTGGTCGTGATCAGCACCATAAAGAAGGAAGCGATCATCAGATAGATGCGCACGGCGTAGACCAGCCCCTTATAGAAATCATACCAGTCGAAGCAGATCTGCATATTGAGCACCGTGCCCTCAAAGAAAATGGGGCCGCCCTCTACCGGAGGCTTTTCAAACAACCCCAGCACAAACCACAGCAGGAAAATAAAGATGAGCAGCACTTTGAGCTGTTTGAACAGCTTGCCCATTTCGGGCAAAATGCCGCAGCTGATCCAGACGACGAGGAAGTAGGCCAGCAGGAACACCAGTGCCACGCCCGACTTGATCACCGAAGTCAGAATGGCCATCGCCAGGAAAAAGAAAAATTTAGTGCGCGGGTCGAGGCGATGCAGAAAGGAATCCTTATCGACATATTGCAAATAATCCATGCTCAAGCCTCCTTCTCTGCCAGCATGCGGGCAGCTTCGCGGGCAAATTCCGCCACATTATAACAGACTTTGGAAAATCCGTAACGCTTGGAAAGGCGCACGACCGGCGGCAGGTTGATATTGATGGCATCAAAGATATCCTCCCGGCGGGCCAGCGCTTCCTTGCTACCCTCATAAACCTTTTTGCCGCCGCTCAGAATGACGGCAGCATCCGCCACTTTAAAGACCAGCGGAATCTCATGGCTGATCATGATCACCGTTTTGCCCTGTTCCTTGAGGAAGGCGATGATCTCTTCCAGCTGCTGCTTGATATGCAGATCCATGCCCAGCGTGGGTTCATCCAGAATGACCACGTCGGCACTGGAAAACAGCACCGAGAGGATGGTGAGCAAGTGCTTCTTGCCCATGGAAAGGTTGATGGGGAAAGTCTCGGCATCTTCGCTGAGGCCATATTTTTCCAGCACTTCGCTTACCTGTTCGTCGGTAAAGGGCACCTGCTGCATGCGGGCGCAGAAAGTGATTTCCTGCGTGACCGACTGCTCGAAAAGCATATGCTCCGGGTGCTGGAACACGAGTATGATATTGCGCGAAATCTGCGCAACCGTCTTTTTCAGGATGGACTGGCCATTGTAGCGGACATCCCCGTCCGTCGGCTTATACAGGCCGTTCAGGTGCTTGACCAGCGTCGTCTTGCCCGAGCCGTTCTGCCCCATGATGGCAATGACCTTGCCCTTGGGGAAGGCGGTATTGATCTCTTTCAATGCCTGGAACCCGTCGGCAAACACCTTGTTCAGCTGATGGGTCGTGAGGAAAGCATCTTCAAACTGCTCCTTGGGTGCGGGCGCGGTAAAATCCTCCTGCGGGAAGATCTGATCCAGCTCGCGGATCGCCCCTTCCATGGAATAGAACATGGAAAGATCCGGATGGCTGGGGGCCAGGGCGCGATAAATCTCCGCTTCCTGCGGAATGGTGACGCCCAGCTTTTCCTGCAGCTCAAAATTGCGGAAGAATTCTTCCTTGGTGCCGTCGAACAGCACCTCGCCGTCATAAAGGCCGACAACCCGGTCGACAATGCCTGCCGACCACTCCAGGTTGTTATCCGCAATGAGCACGGTGGTGCCGTCTGCCCGCAGCTGATTGAGCACGTTCTGCACCATCTTTTTGCCGTTGGGGTCCAGCGAGCTGACCGGCTCGTCCATAATCAGAATATCCGGATGCATGGCCAATACGGAAGCGATGCATACCGACTGCCGCTGGCCGCCCGAAAGAGCTGCCACCGAGCGTTTGCGCAGATACTGCAGGTTGAGAAGGTCGAGCACATATTCCATGCGATCCGCGATCTCCTCTGCAGGCAGGCCCATATTCTCCATGCCAAAGGCAATGGCATCCTCCACGCCATAGCCGAAGAGCTGGTTTTCCGGAGACTGGCTGACCACGCTCACCAGCGCGTTTTCCCCCAGTTCCAGCTCGCCCTGCAGCACGCCGTTGTTCTCCAGCTTGGGGATGACGCCGCTCAGAATATCCACCAGCGTCGTCTTGCCGCAGCCGGAAGGGCCGACCACTGCCGTCACTGCGCTCCTGCGGATTTCCAGGCTGACATCCTTCAGCACTTCCTTACCGTCGGGCGCATATTGATAAGTAATGTTTTGTATACGATAATTCAAGATACTATGCTCCTTTGCCGCCTCTTAGAGTTTGAAGACGGGAATTGATTCCAGGAAGATGATATCATCCCGCTTGGCAGCATCGCCCTCAGCCAGAATTGCAGCTTTGCCGGCGACAATGCCGCCCGCCTTTTTGACCAATGCCTCCATGGCCTTCAGCGATTCGCCCGTGCTGATGACGTCATCCACAATGAGGACGCGCTTGCCTGCAATCATATTGGCTTCCACTTCATCCAGGCAGAGAATCTGCTTCTTCTGGGTCGTAATGGAATACACTTCGGTGACGAAGGGATTGACCATATAGGGCTTGATGCTCTTTCTGGCCACAAAATAGCGATCCATTCCCAACAGGCGCGCCAGTTCCTGCACCAGCGGAATGCCCTTGGCCTCGGCGGTGATCAGGTAATCCACCTCGGGCAGCTGCGGCTTCAGCTCGGAAGCCGCCTTGATCACCAGCTGGGAATCGCCCAGCAGTACAAAGCTGGCAATTGCCATATTATCGGCGATCTGGACAATGGGAAGTTCACGCATTAATCCGGCGATGTTGATCTCGTAAGTCTTGCGATCTGGTTTCATAATCATTCCCCCTACAGGTATTGCCGCTCCGCCCTGCAAAACGGCGCGGCCAATGCAGTATTGATTCACTGACAAATAAATTTTGAGCGCAAAAAACGAAGCCCAAGTATCCTCTTTCTCCGTTGCGCTTCTGACGATTCCTTTGCTCCGCCGGGCAAAACAGCCCTGCGAAACAGTTCCTTTTATATAGAATTATAGCGGATGTTCACAATCTGTTCAAGAGATATTTACGATCCCTTTGCAGGGTTTACAATTTGCCGGGCCCTTTTCCCCTGCCCTGCCGCAAACTATGGAGCAGAAAATCCTTGCCCCGAAACAATTGGATGTTTATATGCAATATGGTATAGTAAATAGCGAAAGCATGTTTGAAGTGCCCTGCTCCGGGGTATCGTTAACAGGGAAACCATTCGCAGTATCAAAAAGGAGAACAGACCGTTGAACGTATATGATTTCGACCAGACCATCTACGCCTGGGACAGCACTGCCGATTTTTACTTTTTCTGCCTGAAAAAGCAGCCCTCACTGCTGCGGCACCTGCCCGCACAGGGTTTTGCCTTCCTGCGTTATCTGCTGGGCGGCCTCACCAAGACGCAATTTAAGGAGCGCTTCTACCGTTTTATGCGGGATATCCCGGATATGGAGCAGCGGGTAGTGCAATTTTGGGATACCCATGCCCACAAGATAGAGGGCTGGTATCTGGCGCAGCAACAGGCAGACGACGTCGTCATCTCCGCTTCTCCGGAATTTCTGCTGCAGCCCATCTGCGCACGGCTGGGCATTTCCCGGCTGATGGCCTCGCGGGTAGATCCCAAAACCGGCACCTATACCGGCCTCAACTGCCATGGCCGCGAAAAAGTGCGCCGCTACCGCGAAGCGCTGGGCGACGCATCCATCAAATTTTTCTACTCGGATTCCCTTTCGGATACGCCGCTGGCCGAGCTGGCTCAATACAGCTATATCGTGCGCAAAGGGCGCCTGACGGGCTGGCGGGAATACGGCCATTCCAGCCGGAAGCGCCTGCGCAAGCTCAAGCACTATGCCGATACGCCGCGCTTCCTGTAAAAAAACATTCTGCCGCCCCCCCGCAGGGCGGTTTTTTCTTTTCCGCGCCGTGCCCGCCCGTAGATCTCCGCCGCCCGCAGGCAGATCCAAAAAGCCAAAAATATGGTACACTATAAAAAAACAGCAAGGAGGAATGCCTATGGTCCCCATCATCGGCGTTGTACCCAGCGCGCGCCTGTTCGCTACCGCCGACCCTTACGACGACCGCTATACTTTCATCAACTTCTATACCCGCCGCCTGTGCGACGCCGGCGCCATCCCCATGGGCATTCTGGGCATCGACGGCTGTCTGCCGCCCGGCGCTGCCCCGGCCTGCGATGGTTTTGTGCTGTGCGGCGGTGCCAAGCTTTGGCCTTACCACCTGCAGATACTGGATCACGCTTTTCAGACCGGCAAACCGGTGCTGGGCGTCTGCCTGGGCATGCAGGCCATGAGCGCCTATTTCAAAGTGCGCGAACAAGCAGCGCTGCGGCACTGGGAAGGCAGCCTGCTCGCACTCTTCGACCGGCTGAAGCAGGAAGGCTATCTGTTCACCCGGCCGGTGGCGCATCACTGGGAGGTGAACATCACCCGCGATAATATCCCCGCTACCAAGCACCGCGTTTTGCTGCAGGAGGGCACGCTGCTGCGGCAGCTGCTGGGTGCGGAATGCATTTACGGCTCCTCCATGCATCATTACTGCGTCAACGGCGCCCCTTCCGCGCTGCGCGTTTCGGCCCTGGCCGAGGACGGCACCATCGAAGGGCTGGAATATCGCAGCCAGATGCTGGGCGTGCAATTTCATCCCGAAGTGGATGCCGAATGCAGCGCGCTGTTCCGCTGGCTCACCCGGGCGGCACAGCGCTGATGCCGCACCCGAAAAATCGAAAATTTGCGGCTATACCGCCGTTTTTTCTGGACGCCCACCGCGAAATATGATATATTAAAAGAAGAAAAGAGCGAGCCCTTGCGATCATATCCCGATTTGCAGCGGCTCTTTTTTTACGATATTTTGCCCGAGGCTGGGCACACTAATATTCAAAGGAGGCTTTCTTTCCCATGTCCAAACAGCAGCGTATCAAACAATTTGCCGCCGACACCGCAGTAGAGCTGGTTGCCAGCCTGCTTTGCGCCATCGGCCTGTACAATTTTGCCGTCAGCTCCAACTTCCCGATCAGCGGTGTTTCCGGCATCACGACCATCCTCTACTATCTGTTTGATCTGCCCATCGGCGTGATGACCATCGTCATCAACATCCCCATCGCGCTTTTCTGCTATAAGCGGCTGGGCAAGGGCTTCTTCTGGCGCTCGGTGCGCTGCATCATCATTTTCTCCGTCATGACCGACTACGTGGCACCGCTGCTGCCCATCTACAACGGCGACCGCATGCTCTCCGCCATCTGCTCGGCCGCGATCGGCGGCGTGGGCTACGCCATGATCTATATGCGCGGCTCCTCCACCGGCGGCACCGACTTCATCACCATTTCCATCAAATCCGCCCTGCCGCACCTGCCGCTGGGCAAAATCTCCTTCGCCATCGATTCGCTGATCGTGCTGGCAGGCGGGTACATTTACCGCGACGTGGACGGCATCATCTACGGCCTGCTCATCAGCTTTGTCACCGGCCTGGTCGTCGATAAGCTGATGTACGGCGTCAACGCCGGCAAGCTGGCGCTGATCATCACCGAGCATGGCGACACCGTGGCCAAAGTCATCGACCAGTGCTCGGGCCGCGGCAGCACGCTGATCGACGTCAAAGGCTCCTTCCAATATGACGAGAAGCAGTTGGTCATGTGCGCCTGCAGCAACAAGCAGATGTACGAAGTGGAGCGGGCAGTCAAAGAAGCAGCGCCCGAATCCTTCATCATCATCCTGGAATCCAACGAGGTACACGGGGAAGGCTTTTCCATCACCCGCGTGGCCGAAGCGCCCACCCGTATCCTGCCTCAGGACACGCAGAACAGCCCGGATCATCAGGGCAACCAAAACGACCAAACAAAAGCATAAGCAAACAAATAAAAAAGCCTGTGGACCTCTCCACAGGCTTTTCTATTTCACTTTTTCTTTTTAAACAAACCGGAGAAAAGTTTTCCGATCGTCCTGGCATCCTCCGCATAATTTTTCGCCCGCGTGTAGTCGTCGAACACGCCGGCTTCTATCATCTGCTCCCGATTTTTGGCAATCATTTCGCTTTCCAGCCTGGTCGCAGCCATGCCCGCGGCATCGGCTGCCAGGTCCTTGGCAATCTGTTTGCCGCCGCCCATCATTTCTATCGCCATCTTGCGGGATTGCTGCTTCTGCTCCTTTGTCTGCGGCATCGCCTTGGGCGTGCAGCGGGGCAGCAGGGCATTAAACTGTTCTGCAAGGCCCTCGGCCACAAAGCGGGATTCAAACTCCTCCGCACTGCCGCAGGCTTCTCCCAGCGCTTCGGCCGCGCGGATAAACTGCTCCACTTCGCCCTGTACTTCCGGGGGCACCGTAAAATAAGCATCAAAAAATGTCGTGCGCATCTGAACACATTGTTTTACGTCTTCTCTCATCGTTTCAGGCTCCTTTCCCGAATTTGCTTTTATCATAGCATAAAAGAGCGGCCCGGCAAATATTTCCCGCAAATTTCCCGCAAAAAAACAGAGCTTTCGCTCTGTTTTTGCCAAAGAATTCAGTCGATATCCGGCGTGATGGATTTGGGCGCCTCATCCAGCTTATAGGGGTGCGCCAGCAGACGGCGGATATTCTTGAGGGCGGCGGCAAAATAGAAGCCATCGCAGATGCGTTCATCGGTGACGAACGTATAGTCCATATATTTGCGGGCGACCGTTTTGCCCTCGGCATCCACTTCATATTTGGTATATTTGGTGCCGAAGGAGCAGAAAATGGGCACGTTGCCGAAGTCATAGAGATGATGATAGATCGGCGGAATGCCCAGCGAGCCCATGGAAGTGATGAACAGCGAACCATGGAAGGGGCTGAGTTTGGTAATGAAACGGGGCAACAGGCCGAAATAATCCAGCGTTTTGAGCAGCCAGACGGTAAACTTCAAAAACAGGCCGGGAATGGCATTGATGGCCTTGGCCAGGTTGTCAAAGCCGCTATCCAGCGGGGTATTTTTGACCTCCTCGATTTTTGCGTTCAGCTTTTCATAGACCTGCTCCGGTGTATCCCAGGGCGTCAGTTCCACCTTGATTACCGTATCCGGCGACTGGGCGGTCATCTCCTTTTTCACGGTGAGGTTGACCTCGATCAACTCATCGCGGGCGTAGATCTTCTGGCCGCTGATAAAGCGGTTGATGCCCGGCATCTGGGCGACGGTGCGCACATAGCCGGCCAGCAGCAGATGCATGAGCCCGAAGCCCTTCAGGCCGCTGCGCCGCTTTTCGCGGATATACTTTTCGATATCCGTAATATCCAGCGAATCGGCGATCAGGTTGGAAGAGCCGTTGCGATTGACCATGATATAGGGGGAGACATAGGCCATGGGCGTCATGCTGCGCACCAGGCGGCCGTCGCTGCGGTCACCCCAATGGCGGCGGCGCTCAGAACCGTAATACTTGCGGGTAGCCAGCGCAACCAGCAGCAGGCCGGCCAGCATTCCCAGCGCGGAAAGCTCGCCTGCGCAGGCCTTCCACAGCGCCCAGCTCTGCCAATGCCGCGGCAGCAGCATGGAGAGATAGCCCATGGGCAGCGCATAGAGGACTGGCAGCAAAAACTGCGTATGGATCCGGCCCTGCATGGTCTGCATATAGACCATGAGCAGCAGCAGGCAGTAGAGGCAGCACATCCAGCCGTAAGCGGGCACGCGCATGGTCAGCCCCTGGGCGAAAAAGCCCACGACGCCCAGCAGGACGGGGATGATCGTCTTATACAGCGCCTCCTGCCCGCAGACAAAGAGCAGCACAATAAACAACACTGCGGCAAACGCAGGCAGCACAGCCTGAATCAGCCATGCGCCCACACCGGCACTTGCCTTTTCGGCGAAGTAGACGATGCGCAGTGCCGCCGAGGCAGCGAGCAGCAAGGCAGCCAGCCACACCAGCGGATTCTTTTTTCTGATAAAATAAGAAGATAATTCCGTTTTCATAATAAGATTAGCATATCACGAACGGCGCGGCAGTTCAACAAAAAGCGGAAGCGGCGGGTATGCCTTTTCTGCGAAGGCGGGGATTACAGGGGCGGGGAGGAACGTAAGGAGCTGAGGCTGCTGTAACGGAATTAAACTTTCTGTTTTAATCCCGACAGGCGTGCGCCGCCTGAGCACCCTTCTTATGGGCCCCGTGGAAAGTGGTAGCGAAGCGAGCTTTCCATGGGATAAGGCGGAGCAGCGAAGCGGGTTGCATCTTCCGCAAGCGGAAGATTGCTCCCCGCGCAGCTTGTGACGCCGCGGGTTATGGGGATTTTTAAGGGGATGTAAGGGAGGGGATTCGGAACCCCTCCCTCGTCCCCTTAAAGGTCTTTTCCCTTTCGTGAAAGGGAATTCTTGCACGCGAAGCATCGCTAACAGCTCTGCACCAATCCGATCACCTTTTTAAACAGATCCCCCTTGCACGCGCAGCATCGCTAACCTTTTTTACAGGCGAAGCATTTCTGACAGGGCTATGCCAATAGGAAAAGCGAAGCACAGATTTGGGGCAGGAAGCTCTGTTCAGCCGCATTTCCTATCAGTGCGACTGCATTACCCATGCCCTGTGCGGGCTGATGTTTGAATACGGCGTGCAGTGCGGCCTGCAGCTGACTGGCACTTTGGGTGCGTTTTTCGCGAAATGTTCCGGTGCGCTTGCCCGGGCGGAAAGAGAATTTGCCTAAAAGGGCTTGACAAGTCCCCCGGCGCCTGCGTATAGTAGAGATGTATTCGGCGGCGCCGTGATCCACGTTTGTCAGGGAAAATTCCCGGGCAAACGTTTTTTTTATGCCGCCACATGAAAGGAAGCTTATCCGTATGCATCAAAAACGCACCTCCTCCCTTTGGCGGCTGCTGGCCATTGTGCTGGGCGACTGCCTCTATTCCCTGAGCGTACAGCTGTTCATCCGCCCCGGCAATCTGCTCACCGGCGGCACGACCGGCATCTCGCTGGCGGTGGAAAAGGCCTTGGGCATCCCCGCCTCCGCCTTCATGCTCGCCTTCAACAGCCTGCTCTTCCTGCTGGGGCTGATCCTGCTGGGCAAGGATTTTGCCCTGACCACACTGCTCAGCACCTTCGTCTGCCCGCTTTCGCTGGCACTGTTTGAGCGGCTGCTGCCCGGCATCTGCCTGACGGCTAACCCCATGCTGTGCACCCTCTTTGGCGGGCTGGGCATCGGCGCCGCGCTGGGCATCGTCATCCGCAACGGCGCTTCCACCGGCGGCATGGATATCCCGCCCTTTCTGCTGCAAAAATATTTCCGTATCCCCGTATCCGTCAGCCTCTATTTCTTTGACATCTGCATCCTGCTGGCGCAGGCGCTCTTCAGCGATACCGAGCGCATCCTCTACAGCATCCTGCTGGTGTGCACGTATACCATCGTGCTCAACAAAGTGCTGGTGCTGGGGCACAACCGCACCGAGGTCAAAATCATCAGCAGCAAAGCCGAACAGATCCGCGATGCCATCCTCTACCGGCTGGATCGCGGCGTGACGCTGCTCCACGGCACCGGCGGCTACAGCCGCGCCGAATCGCCGATCGTGCTGACCATCATCTCCAACCGCGAGCTGACGCTGGTGGAAAATCTGGCCAGGGAGCTGGATCCTCAGTGTTTTCTCATCGTCAGCCGGGTGAGCCAGGTGCTGGGGCGCGGGTTTTCGCTGGAAAAGCAATACGGCGAAGGCCACACGCCGCCCTCGCAGCAGTAAGCCGTTTTGCCGGGCGGGCACAGCTTCGCCGGCGCGCTGCCTGCGGCTTTTCCCTGCCCCTGCGGCGGCCTTTGCCAAAAAAATTATGCCGAAATCCGCAAAAAAATTGCTCTGTGCGCGCCCGGGCGTGTTATCATGAAATCAGCATATCATGAAAAAAGAAAGAGGTTATGATTATGGCATTACTGCACGTCAATTTCTTTGCACGCACGCTGGGCATGGGCATGAGCATGGACGTCATTCTGCCCGAAGGGGATCAGGGCATCGGCGTCAACGGCATTCCCCAGTGGAACGATGGGCGCAGCGATCAGCTGCTGTGGGACGGTTCTTCCGCCCTGCCCACCCTGTACCTGCTGCACGGCACTTCGGATGACAGCACCATCTGGCAGCGGCGCACGGCCATCGAGCGCTACGTCTCGGATAAAAAGCTGGCCGTCGTCATGCCAAACGTCCACCTGAGCGCTTATTGCGATCAGAAATTCGGCTACAAATATTTCACCTTCCTCTCCCAGGAAGTGCCGGAGTTCTGCCAGCGTTATTTCCATTGCAGCGCCAAGCCGGAAGAAAACTTCATCGCCGGCCTTTCCATGGGCGGCTACGGCGCGCTCAAAATCGGCCTGCGCTGCCCCGACCGCTTCGGCTATGCCGCCGGGCTTTCCGCCGGCTGCAACCGTCTGCGCGGCGTGGAGGAAGCGCTGGGCGATACGCCTTCTCCCGAAGCACTGCTGGCCCGCAAGGATCAGATGGATCCGCAGGATTATCAGCGCGCTCTGCAATTCCTGCTCAATTTCGGCAGTGCCGAGGAATACCGCACCTCCAAAGAGACGAATCTGTTCAACATCGCTTCCGAGATCGCTGAACAGAAGAAGCCGTATCCGCATCTGTTTATCACCTGCGGCTGGGACGACCCCGGCGTGCAGGCCAACCGCGATTTCCATGCGCATCTGGAAGCGCTGGGCATCAACCACCTCTACTACGAGGCGGCAGGCGCCCATACCTGGGAATACTGGGATACGCATATCCAGAAAGTGCTGGAGTGGCTGCCCATCTGATGCTCGCATTGCATCTGCGCAGAAGTTGCATCAAAATGCAGAATAAAAAAAACCTGCGCCCGGAGGGGCACAGGTTTTTTGATGTTTTGCAATTCGATTTCTGTCGATATTTGATGCATAGCCTCTGAATCCATCAAAGGATGGCGAATTCCGCCGGCAGCTTACAGGCAACCGCCACACTGCCGCAGATGGTTAAACAAAGCGCATAGAAAAAATCAGCCTTTGAGCCCGCGGGACTGCCGATCCATATCCTCTACCACAATATCGAAAATCTCGCCCTGCGAAGCGCAGTATTCCAGCACTTTCCAGGGTTCGTTGGTATGAAAATGGATTTTGATCAGCGTTTCGTCGCCCACTGCCAGCAGGCAGTCGCCATCAAAATGGGCGATAAAGTAATCGCGGATCGCATCCTCGCTCAAGCCCTGCCCCTCGATGAGCAACTGTGTGTCATAACGGTATTCCAACATAGTGATTTCCTTTCTTCCAAACGGACTTTACAGGGAGATGTGTATCTGATCCCCGTTCTGCTCATAGAGCTTCCAGCTGCGGTACAGCGCCATCAAAAACCAGATGGCACAGCCCAGCCCGGCCAGAGCACACAGCCAGTTGAGCACCGGAACAAAGGCCAGCGGATAGCTGAGTGCCGCCGCGATGATGGCTGCCAGCCATGCCTGCCGCAGCATCTGCCCGCCCAGAAAGCAGCCTCTGCTTTGCTCGGTCTGCAAAATGCCCTGCACGATCAGCCAGCTCAGATAAATGCTCAATGCCAGATTTCCCAGCCCCAGCAACAGCGAAAAAATGCCTGGCAGTTTCAGTCTCAGCAAATCCAGCAGCCAGGTAAAGCCGGTGTAAACGGCGGCTGCCAGCGCCCAGGGGCGCGCCTGCACAAAGCGAATGCTCTCGCCTCTGAGCAAATCCAACCCGCGGATGAGAAAAATGCAGCCCACAAAATCGGGGATCAGCCCGATCAGGCTGCTCTTCACAGTGAGGTTGAAATCCAGAAACAAAAACAACATTCCCCAAAATATTTGACGCATAAACAAACTCCTTTCCTTTTGACTGGTAAAAGTATAGCACCGACAGGCGGTTTTGTAAATGCGGCAAAATCTGCGGGGCGTGCGTTGCCTTTTTTCCGAAAATATACTATACTGAACGCAATGAAAAGTCAGTTTTGGGAGGGCAGTATGCAGGACGATTCCTTTATCACGCAGGTGATTGGCAAACAGAAAAACATCGCGCTCATTGCGCACGACAATAAAAAGCAGGAGCTGATCGCCTGGTGCAACGACAACCGGGAGATCCTTTCCCGCCATTTCCTCTGCGGCACAGGCACCACGGCGCGCATGATCACGCAGAATACCCGCCTGCCGGTGCGCGGCTACAACAGCGGCCCGCTGGGCGGCGACCAGCAGATCGGCGCCAAGATTGTCGAAGGGCGCATCGATATGGTCATCTTCTTTTCCGACCCGCTTACCGCGCAGCCTCACGACCCGGATGTCAAGGCGCTGCTGCGCATTGCGCAGGTCTACGACATCCCCATCGCCAACAACCGGGCGACCGCCGATTTCCTCATCACTTCCGCGCTGATGGAAGAGGAATATCCCCACCGCATCATCAATTTCCACAAAAATATCCGCGAGCGTTCCGAGCAGCTTTAAGCCCGGATTTGCCTGCGGAGCATCTGCCCCGGGCAAAGGGTTTTTCCGCCTTCGCCCGGGGCTTTTTTCACTGCAGCCGTATGGGAGGTTTGCCATGCATCGCATTGCCATTGTATATATCTCCGTCCATCACAAAAATACCGAGGCGGTGGTGCGGCACATCGCGCCGCTGCTCCCGGCAGACGTATTCGACCTGTCCGCAGGAGAACCGCCGGAATTTTCGGAATTCGACACGCTGATCTTTGCTTCCGGCATCTATTTCAACCGCATACACAGTAAATTGCGCGCCTGCATTGCCGGCAGGGACCTATCGGGAAAGCGGGCCATCCCACTCTATACCTGCGGCTTGTGCTGCCTCTTCCCCGGCCGCTTCTCCGCCCTGCTGCGGCGCAAAGGCGCCTCAGTCCCGGGGAAAGTCTCCTGCAGAGGGCTGGATACCTTCGGCCCTCTGGCCGCCTTCGGCGGCATTGCCAAAAAGCACCCCTCTGCTGCCGACCTGCAAAAAATCCGGCGGCGCCTCTTTACTTTGCTGCAGCGGTAGGCTTGCCATTCCCATATCGTCTCCGCCGCCGCGGCAAGAGGGAGCGCCTGCCGGGGCTCTGCACTCACCGGTTCGGCGGCGCTTCTGCCAATCGCCGCGCGGCATATGCCCCCTGCGCAAACATGCGTTTGCCGATGTATTCCGCGATCGCTTCATAGTTCCGGCAGATGATTTCCAGCTCCGCTTCACAGTTGCCATATGCCTCCACCATGGCCTTTTTGGCTTCGTAGACGGCTTCATACCAGACGGCACAGGGGCGGCCCGGCAAAAAGGCATCCTCTGCGCCTTCGGTGCCCGGCAACACGGGATGCAGCACATAATCGCCCCAGAGAATATGAAAACTCTCCTCGCAAACGCGCCGCAGTTCCTCTGAAATTTCCTGCATATCCTCTCCTTTCCATGGCCTTCTTCTTTAGTATAGCAGGAAATGCCCGCAATTATGCCCCATAGGCGCCTGAAAAAGCAGCCCTTGACAAAAGTACGAATTCGTATTATACTATACATATAGTACGGATTCGTACATTTTTTTATTGGGAGGTATGCCATGAAGCAAGCCCGTGCGCACATTCGCGCCCTTACGCTGGCCATCAATATCATAGACGGCGACTATACCCGCACCGCCCGCAAGGTCGGCCTCAAGGAGAACGAGCTTTCGCTGCTGTACGCACTGGATGACGGCCTGCCCCATTCTCAGGCCGAGATCAGCCGCCACTGGCTGATCCCCAAGACGACGCTCAACACCATCGTCCAGCAGAGCATTGCCCGGGGGCATATCACGCTCGTGGGCGAGGCACACAGCAAGCAGAAGCAGATCTGCCTCACGCAGGCAGGGCGCGCCTACGCCCGCCGTGCGCTGGATGCCGTCTATGCGCTGGAGGATGCCGCCTATGCCCGCGCGCAGGAGCGGTTTGGCTGCGAATTTGTGCAGGCGCTGGGCTATTTTGCGGAGCAGCTGCATCTGGAGACCGAGCGTTTTCTGCAGCAGAGCGATGCGCAGCCTGCCTTGCAGCAGGAGGACACGCCCCTTTAGCGGCCTCAGGCACTGCCCGGCACGGGCATTTGCCCCAAAGCCCGGGAAAACCCTTTCGGCCGTTTGTTTTTCTCTTTTTACGCTGCCGCGCTGTTTGCCGCGGCAAATCTTCATCTGATACAGGAGTTTTTTCAATTGTTAGCTCGATTACGCAGCGGGATTTCCCGACTGTTTGCCAATATTCGCTTCTCTGATTGTCTGATCTCTCTGGCTGCCAGTGCCTTTCTGGCCTTTGGCCTTTACAACGTCCACGCCGTCTCCCAAGTGACCGAAGGCGGTGTGCTGGGCATGACCCTGCTGCTGGAGCACTGGTTTTCCATCTCCCCCGCTTTTTCCGGGCTGGTGATGAACCTGCTCTGCTACGGGCTGGGCTGGCGGCTGATCGGGCGGGAGTTTCTCATCTATTCGCTGATCTC
This sequence comes from uncultured Clostridia bacterium, assembly GCA_945927325.1. Classification (GTDB taxonomy): domain Bacteria; phylum Bacillota; class Clostridia; order Christensenellales; family Christensenellaceae; genus QANA01. The sequence goes on from CAMEMG010000025.1 coordinate 14,965, forward strand.
TACCGCAGGTTTTTCCCTCGCCTATCGCATTTATGAGCTGTTTCCGCCCCTCTGGCCGCAGCTTGCCGGAATGCCGCTGCTATCGGCGCTGCTGGGTGCCCTCTTTGTCGGCATCGGAGCGGGGCTATGCGTGCGCATCGGCGGTGCGCCCGGCGGCGACGACGCCCTGGCCATGAGCCTTTCTCACCTGACGCACCTGCCCATCGAGCGGGTCTACCTGCTCACCGACCTGGTTGTGCTGGGGCTTTCGGCGACCTACATTCCCCTTGTAAAGCTGGGCTATTCTCTGCTGACCGTGCTGCTCTCGGGGCAGATCATCGGTCTGCTGCAGCGCATCCCCCTGGGGCGGCGGCAGGCTGCCGCGCCGCAGGACGCCGACTGATTTTTATTGTGCGATGGGTACTGCCCTTGCGAAAGTATCGTGGAATGGCGCTTTTTATTATGCGGCTTTTCCTATGCGGCAGGCGCTTCCTCTTGCGGAAGCGTGGTAAGGTGGCACCTTTTTATCGTACGACAGGCGCTGCTCCTACGCCAATGCAATGGGGCAGCGCTTTTATTATGCGGCTTTCCCCATGCGGCGGGCGCTGCCTCTTGCGGAAGCGTGGTAAGATAGCATCTTTTTATCGTACGACAGGCGCTGCCCCTACGCCAATGCAATGGGGCGGGCACTGCCTCTTGCGGAAGCGTGATAAAAAGCTGTATGCTTCTGCACGCCTGCGTGGTACAATAGAAAAAAAACCGAAAGGAGCAACTGTGATGCAGCAGATCGATTTACGACCCTTTTTGCAGCAGGTAGAACAGCAGCAGATCAACATGGAGGGCATCCTCCTCTGGCAGCGGGGGCAGGAGGTGGCGCGCCACTTTTTCCGCCCCGAATACCGCCGCAATCAATTTTCGGTGAGCAAGAGCTTTACTTCCGCCGCCGTCGGTTTTGCCCTGGAGGAGGGGCTGTTTTGCCTGGAGGACCCCGTCCTCAAATATTTCGCGGCAGACGCCCCCGCCAACCCGGATGCCAACCTGCAGGCGCTGACCATCGAGCATCTGCTGACCATGGCGCCCGGGCAGGATACGGCCTGGCTGATGGGCGGAGACCGCCCCGCACTGGCCGCGCAGACCGATGACTTTGTCAAATTCGTCCTTTCCCGGCCCTTCCCCTATGCGCCGGGCAGCTATTTCCACTATAACAACATGGGGCCGTACCTGGCCGGCATCCTCATCCAGCGGCTGACGGGCATGAACCTGGTGGATTACCTGATGCCGCGGCTGTTTGCGCCGCTGGGCATTCCGCGCCCCCATTGGGAGACCGACCCCAAAGGCTTCACCTTCGGCGCAGGCGGGCTGGAGATTTCCCTCAGCGAATTATTCTCCTTTATCAAGCTCTATTACGATTACGGCAAGCATGAGGGCAGGCAGCTGCTGAGCCGCGCCTGGATCGAGACTTCCACCGCCGTACACAGCGACAACAGCGCTGCCTACGGCCCGGACGAGGCGGATAACCGTCTGGGCTACGGCTATCTCTTCTGGCGCGGGCAGCACAATTCCTTCCGCGCCGACGGCAAGTATGCCAAATTTGCCATTGTCCTGCGGGATATCGATGCCATCGCCGTCATCAATGCCCATGAGCCACGGCAGCAGCTGGTGCTGGATACCTTCTGGGAGACGCTGTATCCCCAGCTTGCCCGCTGAGTTTCCCGTAAGGCAAGCAAATCGGAAAGAAACTCCATGCCCGAATCATTTCAAATGGTCCCGCTGCCGGATGCCCACTTTTCCATCCGCTCTCTGGACGCCTTTGAACGCATACAGGTCATTGGCGAAGTCTATCTGCCGGAAGGCGATGGCCTGCGGCTGATTTCCCGACCAAGCCGCGATGACCGGACGCTCGCCCGAAAGCGGCAAAAGGCAGCGGACATACTCGGCGGCAGCTATATCACCTTCGGCGCACTGCACGCAGGGCAGGTGGTCGGCTTTCTCATGCTCAATCCACGGCTGCAGGATGGGCGGATGGTGGTGGAAAGTTTTCACATCTCCCGCCCCTTCCGCCGCCGCGGTCTGGGCAGACGGCTGTTTGCCTGCGCGCTGCGGCAAGCCCGGCAGGCAGGTGCGGAAGCGCTGTATATTTCCGCTGCCAACGCCCGGGAAACGATAGATTTTTACCGCGCCATGGGCTGCATGCCTGCCGACCCCATCCTGCCCGAGGATGCCCGGCAAAACCCCGACGACCTGCGGCTGTGCTGCCCGGTAGATGCCCTTTCCCGGCCATAAAAAAAGCGGAGTGCTCCGACACTCCGTTTTTGCATCTGTGATTTGAAATTTCCCGGCAACCCGGGATGGGGCAGACCTATTCGTGCCGCTTGCCGCTGAACGACTCCGCAACTACGCGGAATACGGCCACCCCCTGCAGCATGGCCTCGGTAAAGGTGAATTCCCGCCCGGCCTGATGGCGCAGGATGGCGTTCAGCGCCGCCGCCTTTTGCGCGGGCTGTTCGAGAAATTCCGCCCGGCCGTTGCCTATGACGCTCAAAAAGCGGCTGGAATAGGTGCAGGGAATCTCTGCATTGCCCGCATATACCTGCATATCGCAGTCCATCTCAAAGCAGACCTGGGGATTTGCCCGCAGGGCATCGATTTTGCGGCCCTCCCGGGCGCTATGAAAATACAATTCCAGCCGCCCGTCCGCATAAGCATAGCCGAAATGCATGGGCACCAGATACAGCCCCTCCGCATCCGACATGGCCAACCGGCAAATGCGGCATTGCTCTATGACTTGCAGAATGTCCGCAAGCTCTGTCAGTTCTCTATCTTTTCTGCGCATTGTGTTGCTCCTCTCCGCTCTTTCTTGCTTTTCTCTTCACAAAGAGAATGAGATTGATGAAGTTTTCCCGCTTCCCTCTTCTGCAAGAGAAAGTAAGCTCAGTAAGTTTTCTTTGCTTACTTTCTTTTCAGAAGAAGTAAAGTTCATGAAGTTTTCTTTGCCTGCTTTCTTTTTCAAAAGAAGTAAGTTTCGTGAAATTTTCTCTGCCTGCTTTCTTTTTCAAAAGAAGTAAGTTTCGTGAAGTTTGCTTTGCTTACTTCCTTTTTCAAAAGAAGTAAGTTTCGCGAAATTTTCTTTGACCTACTTTCTTTTTCAGAAGAAGTAAGTTTCGCGAAATTTTCTTTGCCTGCTTTCTTTTCAGAAGAAGTAAAGTTCATGAAGTTTTCTTTGCTTACTTTCTTTTTCAAAAGAAGTAAGTTTCAGGAAGTTTTCTTTGCTTACTTTTTTTCAAAAGAAATAAGTTCGTGAAGTTTTCTTTGCTTACTTTCTTTTTCAAAGGAAGTAAGTTTCGTGAAG
>CAMEMG010000026.1:0-17738 GCA_945927325.1 uncultured Clostridia bacterium
GCGGCACCCCATGAGAACGGATCAGCACTTTGCTGCCGGCCTGCGCAGCCTGACTTATTTCCTCCACTGTACAAATTCCATTTTTTCTCAAATAGGCCACAAATTGCTTATTGTGGATCAAATCCCCCAGGGTAACCACATTTTCGCCCTGTTTTGCCAAATCCAATGCTCTGTTGACCGCCCGTTTTACACCAAAGCAAAATCCCGCATGTTTAGCCAGAATGATTTTCATGACGGTCTCTCCCTGTCATTTGCCGTTGCCCGTAAATTCAAAATGGTGTCTCTCAGCCTTGTTGAAATGCGCCGTATATTTTCCGAACGGGAAAGCGTGTCATCCATCCAATCCGCAAGGCAGATCGCCTCCCCTATTACTACTTTCGTGCGATGAAACAACCTTGGCTTTTCTACAATACAAACAGGCAATATGGGAGCATCATTGCGCAATGCAATCAACGCCGCACCGTTTTTAAATTCTGCAAGCTGCCATTGCCGTTCTTTATTGCGTGTACCTTCCGGGAAAATCACTAAAGTCTGGTTCTCCTGCAATATTTTTCCCGCTGCAGTTATCGCTGCGATATCGCCCTTACCGCGATCCACCGGAAAGGTCCCCAGGCTTTTAAAAAACCATGCCCCTAATTTATTGGAAAACAGTTCCTTTTTAGCCATAAAATGCACTTGGTGCCGATCTGCGCAACCGATCAGCAATGTGTCCACCATGCTGGTATGATTGGGTGCAATGAGCATTCGCCCAGTATATTGCAGATTCTCTTTTCCCTTTATATTGACACCATACAAAAGCCAAATCAAAGGTTTGACTATTGCCCTTGCCACATAATAAAATGCTTTACCCATAGATTTCCTCTATTTTTCTGCAAACAAATCCGATGACCTGATCGGCGTCCATCTCCGAAGTATCCAGATAAATGGCATCTTCTGCACAGCGCAGCGGTGCAAATTCCCGTTCGCTATCCGCCTTGTCGCGAGCAATAATTTCCTGCTCCAGCTGTTGTATATCCACTTCCTGCCCTGCAGCAAGCAAATCCTTTTGACGGCGCAGGGCTCGTACTCCGGAAGAAGCGGTAATATAAAATTTAGCTTTGGCAGACGGCAGCACATAAGTGCCAATATCTCTTCCGTCCATCACAATATCATATTTTTCCGCTGTTTTCCGCTGCAACTCAACCAGTTTGATGCGCACTGCAGGCACCGCGCCCACAGCAGAAGCTCCTCTGGAAACCTCCGGCGTACGAATAAACGGCGTCACATCCGCGCCATCGACTAAAACCCGCTGCTCTCCCTGCCGGTAGATCACTTCCAGATTCATTGTTTCCATGGCCTGCTCCACTGCCTGCACATCCTGCAAACAAATATTTCTGCGCAGCAAATCATAAGCCACCGCTCGATACATGGCACCGGTATCCATATAATTCATATGCAGTTTTTGTGCCACAGCTTTGGCAACCGTGCTCTTCCCGGCTCCTGCAGGGCCATCAATTGCAATTTGTCTTTTCATACTTACATACTCCGTTCCAGCATCATATCTGCCAATTGGCACAGCATATCTGCCTTGTTTCCAAAAGGAGCCAATGCTGCTTTTGCCGCTTCTGTTTTCTCTTTTGCTATTTGTCTGGATTTTTCAATTCCAAACAAAGAAGGATATGTCACTTTGCCTTCCTCCGCATCCTTCCCGCGTGACTTCCCCAGCTCTTCTCCGGCGGTAATATCCAAAATATCATCCACAATTTGAAATACCAAGCCCACATTGCGGCCATAACTTTCCACCGATGCCAACAGCTCCGCATTCTCCGTAAACAAAGCTGCTCCCGAAAGTAATGCACCCGTTATCATATCTCCCGTTTTATGGGCATGGATATATTGCAGCTGCGAAAAATCTACCTGTTGCCCTTCCAGCGCTACGTCCATTACCTGACCGGCTATCATACCGGTAACTCCGGCAGCTTTCGCTATTATCTCAATTGCTTTTAAAAATTTGTTTGCCTGCGAGGGATAACGCAACGCATTGCGCAGCATCGTCTCATAAGCACAGTTCAACAGACCGTCGCCGGCCAAAATTGCCTGCGCCTCTCCGTAAACTACATGGTTAGTTGCTCTACCCCGGCGCAGCACATCATTATCCAGAGCGGGTAAGTCATCGTGAATTAATGAATAAGTATGTATCATCTCAATCGCGCAAGCCATATCCAGGCATTGCCCGACCTGCCCGTCTACCAGTTCTGCCGCCAATAAATGCATTGCCGGCCGCAACCGCTTACCACCAGCCAATAAGCTATACATCATGGAATCCCGCAGCAGTTCAGGCACTTCTGCCGGAAGCAGTTCCGATAAACGATGTTCGACCAAATCTTTCAATTGAATGAGTTTTTCCCGGACTTCCATAGCTTTACTCCGCTTGTCTCTGCATTTCCGCAGCTTCCAATGTGTTATATAACAGCATAGTAATCGTCATTGGGCCTACTCCGCCGGGCACCGGCGTTATATAGCCCGCTTTTTCCATTGCCTCATCAAAAGCAACATCTCCCCGCAGCTTACCCTCCACTCTGGAAGTTCCAACGTCAATGACCACTGCTCCCGGCTTGATATGCTCTGCTCGGATGCAGCCCGGTTTTCCAACCGCCGCCACTAAAATATCCGCTTGCGAAGTTATGTCCGCAAGATTTTCCGTCTTGGAATGGCAAACCGTTACCGTAGCATTTTCTTTAAGCAACAGCATAGCAACCGGTTTTCCAACCAGATTACTGCGGCCAACTACTACCGCCTGTTTCCCGACCATTGCAACGCCTGTCCGTTTAATCAATTCGATAATTCCTTTAGGAGTACAGGATACCAATCCCTTACCTCCCGCAAATAATTTTCCCGCATTTTCCAAAGAAAGCCCATCTACATCTTTTTCAGGAGCAATCCGTTCGATAATGCGTTGCTGAGAAAGATGCCCCGGCACCGGGAACTGAACCAGTAATCCATGGATACGCGGATCCGCATTATACCGATCGATATGCGTGAAAAGCTCTTCTTCGGTCGTCTCCGCACTCAATCTCAGTACTTCCGAATACATTCCTACTTTGGTGCATGCACGATGCTTATTCCGCACATAAACTTGCGACGCCGGATCTTCTCCAACCAGAATTACCGCCAACCCCGAGACATATCCATATTTCTGATGAAATACTTTTACCTTTTCCGCCAATTCCGCCTGCATCTGTTCCGCAATTTCTTTTCCATTAATAATTGTCGCCGCCATTGTCTGCCCTTTCTTTTTCATAAAAATAATGCAATGCCGCCTGAGCTGCTAGGCCACAAGCGTTATCTGAAGCATAATCGATCCCGGAAAAGATCAATCCCCGCTGTTTTTTCTGTAAATAATCCCGAATCCATTCACTGCGCATAACGCCGCCAAACAAAAGCACCCGTTCAATTCCCGTCTGCTGCCGCGCTCTGATAATCAATCGATTCAATACCTTTGCAACACAGAGCAATATTGTCGCCGCTGCATCTTCCGGCCGCATTCCCTGCTGCAAACGACGCCGCACCTCTGTTTCCACTCCGGAAAAGCTGGCATTCAATCCCTGAATTGTAAAGTTCAAATGTGCCGCTTCTCCGCCGGCTGCCAATGCCGAAACCGCCGCGCCTGCCGGAAATGCATGCCCCAAAGTAACGCCAATGCGATCAATCAATTGCCCAGCTGTAATATCCGAGCTCTTTCCAAGCATCTGAATCGATTGAATCAGATTCTCCTTTGCTTTTACCTGCAGAACATCCGTCGTTCCACCGGATACATGAAGAGCCAAAAAATTCCCATCAAACAATTGATTTGCTCCCAACATAGCCGCTCCGATATGCGCATGTTGATGACTTAACGCATAAAAAGCAGCTCCGGCCGAATAAGCTGCCGCCTTGCCAAAGCTTTCCGCCACACGAAACACCGGCATGTAGGAACCTTCAGCAGGGCGCGGCGCCGTGCTGGCCGCAACTGCTTTTATCTGTGTATATCCCTGCGGAAACAGTTCCGACAGATTTTTGATATGTTGAAACACCATCTCCGATTGGCGAAGCCCTCGTGCCTGTTCAGGCACACATAACGGGCTTCTCCGATCCAGCAGAATATTTCCCTGTGAATCGGCTACTGCCACCGAAGTGGTATAGCAACTGGTATCAATTCCCAAAAAATACATATATCCTTTATGCCTGCTCTGCCAGGTAATCCTCCGCCATTGCTCTCAAAATGCCATTGATAAATTGCGGTGCCTTCTCTTCTGAATACTTTTTGGCCAGTTCTACCGCTTCATTGACCGCCACTTTATAAGGAATCTTTTCCATATAGCGCATCTCTGCCGCAGCCAGGCGTAAAATCGAAAGATCTACTTTGGAAAGTCTGTCCAACTTCCAGGCAAGACAATGCTTTTCTATGGCAGCATCCAATTCAGCCAGATGCTGCTCATAAATTTGCAGTGCAACATCAATATAGGCCAAATTAGCATCATTCAACTTTGCGCGTTGCAAAACATCTCCCATATCAACCAACGTTGTGCTGTCCGTATGCGGATCCTGTTTGATCGCCCGTTCGTAATAAAGGCACATAGCCGCTTCGCGTGCCAGCCTTCTTTCCATCATTACCTCCATCGTTCTATTGAAACGAATTTTTAAAATTTATGAAATATTTTATCAATCAGGCGCTCAATCCATCCCATAATCAATCTGCGAATTACAGGAATTCCACCAATCAATGCGCCTATTCCTCCGCATATCAACAACAACAGCGTGGGAAAAAAACCAATTGTCAGCATCAATATGCCAATCAGCAGCCCAGTTCCTGTGCCAATCAATAACGGCAAGTGCGCCTGCATCCAGGTTCTCAGTTGTTCTTTCATATTGCGCCCCGTTTATTTATCTGGTCGGCGCCTGTACCGGCTTCAGCGGCAGAATTTTAATGAACACCTGGTCTGCTGAAATTCCGGAGTAAGTTTCAATATAGGATTTTATTTCCTCGGAAATCCGCTTGCTGAGCTCCGGTACCTGCACTTCCTGCCGCACAGAAATTGCCAAATTGAGGCGCAGTGATTTATAGCCTAACGGGTGAATCTCAATACGCTGAATGACAATCCCTTGTACATTTTTCAAATAATTATTTGCCAATTCCCGCAGGGCCTCTATCGTTACTGCGACCGAACCATCAGCCGAGGTATCCAACACCACGGCATTAACCGGAGCCTCTTTGCTATGAAAAAACAATAAAGCAATCGCAACAATTCCTAACAGCAAAGCCGCTGCTGCCCAGATATATTTAAAACCCGTTTCTGTAAATCCATGCGCCAAGGCCAAAATATCTTCTGCAGCAAACGCACCGAAACTGGCAGCAAGAATCAACCCGCAAATTCCCAGAATGACAATCAGAAATAAAGAAAAAACAATTCTTGTTCCAACGCTCATTTTCATTTGTACATCCTCCGACTTAATATACGCCAAAAGGGGCGAGTGCGATTGCACTCTGCCCTTTTCGGCAGCTGTAAAGGTCTCAGTAAACGACTCAGTCGTCTGCCTTATCGGCAGCCTCACTGGGTGCCGCTTCTTTGATCTTCACACCCTGCACATATACATTCACAGCGGTAGTTTTCAAGCCAGTCATCGTTTCAATAGCATTATAGACGCTTTCCTGAATTGCCTGGCACACTTCATGTACTTTGACACCATATTCGACAATAATCTGCACATCAATCGTCAAAGTATCTTCCGTCTTGGTTACCTTCACCCCTTTGGCCGGACGTTTTTTCCCAATCAAATCATTCCAGCCGTCCTTTACCAGGCTTCCGCTCATATTCGCGATCCCGGGCACATCAGCTACTGCAATACCCGCAATCGTCTCCAATACTTCATTTGCAAATGTAACTGTACCATTCGGCTGTACATTCATTAACTCTTCACCCATAAACGGAGTGCCTCCTCAATAGATATTGGCTTTATTGTATCACAAAGCACCTTACAATACAATAAAGGAAATTATCTGCCACTTTATGCTTTTGGCATAATTTTTATACTTTCCGCCTCCGCTTGTGTATGCGACTTAATAATATCAGCAATTTGCGTAACTTCGGTTTCCGAAAGTTCTTCTTTATCTACCACAACATTGACTGCTTCACTGCTGATAGTCACCACTGCTTCCATTCCCAAGCCGGTTTGAATCAGGCCTTCTGTGAGTAATTCATTTTCCATATTGGCTGCCAAAGTCAGTTTTTGTGCCTGAGCGTTTGCCTTAGTCTGATCGTCTGTTTCTGCGCTTTCCACAACTGATTCAATATATTTCAGTTCCTGCATGCGTGTAGTTTCCCGCTCTTCTTTGAAAACGCTAAATGCGTTTTCTTGCTGTACTATCTGTTGTTCTTCCTGCTGTCCTCCTTTTTTTGCGGCAGTAATCGCATAGTTGGCATATCCGGCAGCAAGTACCGCCAGGAAAAGCCCGGTCAACAGCAAAGCCTTTTTGTTTCTGAAATTCATGATACCCTCCCTTATGATTTTGTATGATTCATTTTTAATACTTCCACTTTGTCTGCACTCACATCAAGAAAAGTCTGTACCGCTTCCAGCAATTGCAATCGTACTCCAATATCTCCTGCTCCTTCCGCTACAATAATTACGCCCCGCACAACCGGCTGAATTTCCTTAATAATCAGCGCTGAAGTATCTCCGCCTTCTTTTATCGTTGCAATATCCCTGTTTTCATTTTTCGTTTCAGAAGAGGTCGTTTCGCTTTGATTGGATGAGGTATTATTTTGTTCACTCATGGCAGGCACCAGTTCCGAACTGGATTCGTAATTGATTACCACATCTACTTCTCCAGCGCCGTCCACTTTACTTAGAATTATCTTCAACTTATCTTCGATTTCTGCCGTTGTCTGCTCCGCCTGTACCTGCTCTCTCTGTTGCTGTTTTTCCCCGTCAGAAGTCAATGTAGAAAAATACAGCAGCAACACAACTGCCATAATCAGCGCAATTGCCAGGTATTGTATTTTTTTCTTTGCCGGAGCTTTGTTTAATGCTGCCAACGTTTCTTTTATTTTCATATTGCAACCCTATTTATTCTTATTTTCAAATTCCTCATTATATACATCCCAAATGATCGCTTCATAACTTTTATTCTCTTCTGTATATTCTACTTGCTCTTCCTGCGCATTTAACTGTGGAAATTGAATTTCCTCCCATTTCATTGGCGCTGCCAATAGTATCAGTACCAATATCAGGCTCACTGTAAATCTGCAAAATTTGCGGGTACTTCCTGCCGGCAACATACATAAACAGAACTCCCCCGCTAATGCTCCAATGGCCGCAATCGCAGCATTTTGTAAAAAAGTTCCCATTTCTTTCACCTCATCATCATACTGGCATCCGCTGCTCCCATTACCACAGCAATAAAAATAAATGCCATCACCATCATGCTGAGCAGTGCCGCAAATAACAGTGTGACACATTCCCCAAGTTTCTCCAGCAGAGTTTTTGCAGCATGCGCATCAAAGATTCCCGCAACAGCGGAAGTCAATTTCAACATAAACAGATTTGCGATCAGACCGCATAATGGAGCGCCCATCATGGCACAAATGGCGATCAGGCCAATAATCCCCACTGCATTTTTTACAATCAGACTGCACGCCATCAAGGTATCCAGAGTATCAGAAAACATTCCGCCAATAATAGGCACCATTTTATCCACTGTAAACTTTGCAGTTTTAAAATAGACGCCATCTATGGAAGCCCCTGCGATTCCCTTCAATGCTGTAACACCTAAAAATATTACAAACAAAATACCCAACATCCATTTCACCCCGCTGGACAGCAATTTTGAAAATCCGTCCAATCGCAGCATACTCGAAGCACCGGAAGCTAAATCCAAAATACATTTTGCAATAATCGCAGGAATCACCACCAGACTTATTATCTGAAAAATACCGCCCGTCAAAGCTGCCATCAATGGGCTGAGCACTGACGACGCATTCAGATTTCCCATCGCCGTAAGCAGCAGTGTCAGAATCGGCGTCAGCGTTTCCAACGCTCCACTAAGCATATCTGCTGCACCTTTTACTTCCCGAATGCAGCCGGCCAGCATCCAGGCTGCCAACACGCAACAGATCGCATACGCTGCCCACTCTGCCATGGTATTCGCATCGCCCTGCAAGCCATTTTCCTGGAGATTCGCTAATAATCCGCTCATCAGTACAATTACCAAAATTTGCACTGTGTAATGCCAATTTGCAGCAAAACCCTGCTTTATCCCAGTCCATACTGCCTGCAGCAATTTCTGCGTATCCAGTTCCTGTAAGCCTTCTCGAGTCAGTTTCTCTATTGCCTCCTGCAAATCGACTCCTTCAAAAAACGCTTCTGACCATCCATAAAGTTCTTCCAACTCCGCCAGATCCAGTTCACTTAAAATCGAATCTATCTGCTGTTCCAGCAATTGTTCCGTCTGCTCCTGCCTTTGCATTTGTTGATCCTCCTGCTGTAATTCTGAAGCAAAGGCTTTTCCTGTCATTAACAGCAACAACAAAGGTAAAAAAAGAATCCATTTCCGTTTCTTTGGTATCATATTTTAAAGCAACCCCATCACCGCCTCTGCAAACTGGGAAAGCAGCGGCAGTGTAAATCCCAATATAATCACTTTGCCAGCCAGTTCCACTTTACTTCCAATTGCCCCCTGCCCGGCATCCTTCAACATCTGCGCAGTAAATTCACTGATATAGGCAATCCCCACCACCTTTAAAATCAAAGTTACTGCCTGGTAAACCTGAGCGTACTGCTGCGTAAAATCCTTTACTGCACTGATTACACAGGCCAAATCCTCCAATAGCAACAACGCGATTAATGCACTGACTGCTAGGCTTACCTGCAGGGCGATTTCAGGTGCCTGTTTCTTGACGGTGATTGCCAGCATCGCTCCCAGCAATCCAATTCCGACAATCTTCACTATATCCATATCAATATAGGCCAAATACGTTTTTCACATTTTCAAACAATTGCCCTACCAGATCCACAACCATCAAAAGCACAATGACCAGCCCGGCAATCGACACCATGGTTGCAATATCTTCTCGCCCTGTGCGCACCAGCAATTGATATAGTACGGCTACCAAAATGCCGATTGCCGCAATTTTAAACACCAGATCTATGCTTACATTCATATCCCCTTCCCGTCCTTTATACCAAAATCACTGCAATTGCCAAGCCAATAGAAAGGCTCATAGCCTTTACCACTTTTGTACGATTCTGCTGTTCCTGCTGCAATTGTTCCAAATATAACTCCATCTGCTGCAAAAACATGAGCCTTGCATCCCGAATCTGCGCAGCTGTCAACGCTGATGCCACACGCCTGATAAAATCCAAAAAAATCTCTTGCTCTGTTTCCGCCAGCAATTGTGCGCCTGCCATTTCGGTTAAACTCTCTTCGGCCAATTCTCTGATATCTTTATTAGGAAATTCTCGCAAACGCCGGGCCATCACCGAAAAGACCTCTGCCTCTGTCGCCTTTTCTGCCGCCATCAATGCCTGCGGCATAGTCATCGCTTGCGTCTCCATTGCTTCAGCAAAAATCCTGCTGCCTTCTGCCAGCTTTTTCAATGCCGAAATATGCTGTCCCCGTTCTCCAAGCAAGACATTTCCTATTCCTGTGCTGCAAAAAATGATAATTCCAATTAAAAACAACTTATACAACATGCTGTTTTCCCTCCTCAACCGATTGCAGTCGCAGTGGCTGATGAATCAGTGGCAAGCCATTCGCATCCAGAATTTGTTCCACGGTACCTCTTCCTCTTGAATCAGACAAAACCACAAAGCGATCAATCACTTTATGCCGATACATTTCATCAAATAGTGGTTTACAACGCAAGTCCGACAAAGAGTTTCCATGCGCAGTTGCCAGTATTCGCACTCCTGCAGTTGCCGCTTGAAAAACGGCCGAGAAATCCGCCGGATCCCCCAATTCGTCTGTAGCTATACATTCCGGGGACAGTGTGCGCAAAGCCATGGAAATTCCACTCTTCTTATTACAGCGAAGAATATCTGTACGCAGTCCCAGAGAAAACGCTTCTCCCCACAACTCCTCCCGTTCGTCAATGACAGTACATTTTTGCCCAAAGCACCCTTCTCCCTGAGCTGTACAGCGGATAATATCCCGCAGCAAAGTCGTTTTTCCCTGCTGCGGCGGTGAAATGAGTAAAGTGCTCATGGTTTGACCTCGATTTGTTATATATGGCATTAGTCGTACTGCCAGGCCGCGCAATTCTCTTGGAAAACGAATATTCAGCGAAGTAAAGTCATCCATCAGACAAATTTCTCCATGTCGAGTTACTGCTCTTCCTCCCAAGCCAACACGTATTCCGTTTCGCAGTGTGAAAAACCCTTGTCGGATTTGTTCCATATAAGCATGCAGAGAATGTTCTGCCAACGCTGCAACTATCTTGCTAATATCCGACCGTTCCGGAATATAGGGCAGCACTTGCTCTCGATTACTATAGAGTGCCATTGCCTGTTGTCCGCATCGCAGGCGAAGTTCTTCAATTGTCGTCCATTCTATGGAGCTTTTCCAAAGTTCTGTCGGCAAGCATCCCACGATAAATTCTCTCATACGCTGTTCTCCTCAGTTTGTTGGTTCATTATATGTTGTGTATACCTGCATTATTCTGTTTCTACAAAACTAAAATAAGCTGTGCTATTGCGCACAGCTTATTAAAAATCACACCAAGAACAGCATACCCACTTTTGTTCTATCTAATTTTGAGCCCCGTTTCAAATTCAGTCTCTTTTCCAATTGTGTTTATCCCACGCAATGATTTTCATCGCCTTTGCGGCTTTTCTCAATTGCGTAACATGACAAAGGTTATGCCTGGTATGTATGTTAAGGGGTTGAATCAATCGCCACCCTCCCTTGTAGGTACCACTCCATAACAGCAGTGAGATTCTCTTCGTTCACATAATCCTTATTATGTTGCAAAAGATGTAACATCCGCTCATCCTCCTCCGAGCGTTCTTTTTTCGAAGACAAGCCCTCAGCAAGCATATTTATCATAAATTTATAAATTCCACGGAGTTTGGTTTTGTCCATTCCACCTTGCATAGTGAAAAGAGGGATTTCCTCAGGGATTGCGTTTATCTTGCGCGCTTCTGCGGCAGCTGTTCCCGTTTCACAAAGGCCAACCGCACAAACGGCAGAAATTTTATAGTGTTTTTTTGCCTTTTTATATCCTTTAATGCTGTTGGCAAAAAGCCAACCGAGATATATAATTTCCGTTTCCCTTGACAATTGCTTAATTGCTTCTTTCAAAGTGTATATGGGCAAATGAGTTTTCTCACTCAGCATTTTTGCGTATGCGGCAGTATGTCCGGTATTAGATGTATATACAATAGCTTTCATTTTGATCTCATCTTTTTTGATTTGGCAATCCATGATTCATTGCCTCAAATTTTTCTATAAACAGCATTTCTTCCGTGCAATTATAAAGCAGTTGCTGCATTACGATGAAAATGAGCCGCACTGAAAAATGCGGCTCTTGTCTGTTTACATATCCTCGCTATCACGGAATTGCTGATGATACAACCGTGCATAAATACCATTTTGTTCCATCAATGCTGCATGACTGCCTTGTTCTGCAATACGGCCCTCTGAAATTACCGCAATCTCATCAGCATTCTTAATCGTCGAAAGACGATGCGCTACCACCAGTGTCGTTCTGCCTTTACAAAGTTCATCCAACGCTTGCTGAATCAAAATCTCGGTCGTATTGTCCAAAGCACTTGTTGCTTCATCCAAAATCAAAATCGGAGGATTTTTCAAAAAAACTCTGGCAATGGATAAGCGCTGCTTCTGCCCACCCGACAGCCGCACTCCCCGTTCTCCGATTTGCGTATCATAACCATGCTCCATCTGCATGATGTAGTCGTGAATATTAGCCCGTTTTGCGGCCTCAATCACTTCTTCCTCTGTTGCATCCAGGCGCCCATATAAAATATTATCCCGAATGCTGGCATTGAACAGATAAATATCCTGCTGCACAATGCCAATTTGCCTGCGCAATGATTCCCTGGTGACGGATGAAATATCCCGCCCATCAATCAGTATCTTTCCTTCCTCTATATCATAAAAATGAGGAATCAAATGACAAATCGTCGTTTTTCCGCCCCCGCTGGGACCTACCAGTGCAAAAGTCTTTCCCTGCGGAATATCCAAATTGATATTTCGCAAAACGGATTTGCCCGCATCATAGCTATAAGTCACATTTTGCAATTGAATATGGCCCTCAACTTTTTCCAGGGCTACCGCTCCCGGAGCATCTTTTTCAGAAGGTTCCTCCATGATTTCCAAAAACCGTTCGAATCCGGTAACACCATTTTGGAACTGTTCCATAAAATTAATTAATGTAGTCACCGGGGAAAGAAAGAGATTAACGGAAACAATAAATGTAGAATAATCTCCAAAACTGATTGTCCCCTGATAAAGGAAAAGTCCTCCGGCGATCAATACAATGACGTTGAAAATATCTGTCACAAAAGAAGTTGTAGAATGGAATTGCCCCATCGATCGATATGCTTCCCGCCGCGCTTCCACAAATTCACGATTTCCTTCTTCAAATTTCTCTTCTTCTTTACAGGCATTGGTAAATGCTTTGGTTACCCGGATGCCCGATATACTGCTCTCCAGTGATGCATTAATCTGCGCTATTGATACTCTGCTCTTTAAAAATGCGTGCCGCATCTTTTTCCGCAATGCCAATGAAACCAAAACCAGTAACGGCACACAGGCAAAAATCACCAGTGTCAGCCAAAAATGAATTGTGGACAGATAGATAAATGAAATTAAAATGGAAATAGAGCAAATCAATAAATTTTCCGGACCGTGGTGCGCCAATTCGCTGATGTCCATCAAATCATTGGTCATACGGCTCATCAATTTTCCCGTTTCATGAGAATCAAAAAAACTATACGGCAATGTTTCCAAATGTCGGAACAGATCACTGCGCATCTGAGCCTGCATTTTTACTCCCATCATGTGCCCCTGATATTGAATAAAATAATTGAGCAGCATGCGTATGACATAAATCAACAGCAAAGCCAAGCCGAATACAAGAATTAATCGATAATTCCGATTTGGAATCAAATCATTCAGCATTGTGCGCGTAATCATCGGATAGACAATACTGATCAGCGCTACAATCAAAGAAGCTCCCATATCCAGCGCAAATAATTTTTTATGCGGCTTATAATAATGCAGAAATCGTTTTAACATAGTTGCTCTTCCTCCTCTCAGCTTTTTCCCTTCAATGTTTCATCAAACTCCGGCATCTTCCCCTGCAATTCCCCTACGGCAGCAGTTCTTTCCGTTCCAGCAAATCCTTCGGTTTCTATCTTATCTTCCATCCTCCGCCCTCCTCGGTGCGGCAGCAGGAGAAAAACATTATTTCTGGCCGACCGCAGCAATAATCGCAATACTGCAATCATTAATTTGCGGTTTTCCTCATTCATATTCTTGAGCGATCGTGCCATAATAACTGCATTTTTATACCAATTTTCCGTCAGTTCCCGCAAAGTCTGTGCATTGGTCTGCCTCAGAATATAAAATAATCCATCAAAAAACTTTTCCCGTTCTTCCGGCGACATAGACGAGATCCACTCTTTTAATGATCGATCCACCATACGGCTGGCATTGGTCGCCGCCTGTAAGCGGCAAAGCGAAGTTCGCTCCAGCTCCCAGGAATAGATATCATGTTGATATAGGCCTGTCTGCGTGCTATGTATAATAGTATATTGTTCTTCATGCTCCAGCAGCATACCAATAATTGATGACTGCGGTACAAACGTATATATTCTGCTGCAAACAGCCTGGTAACCGCTCTGATTAAGTACAGTTTCTCCAAAGCCGGGTCCATCAAAATTATATACTCCGCAAATTCTCTGCTGAATCGCTTTGCGGCAAAAGGCCGAGGCATAAACCGCCAGATTTCCTCCCTTGGAATGTCCACACAAGATGAATGGCCCTGCTATCTGCTCTGCTGTCTGTGTCAAATAGAGTACTGCTTGTTTTTGCGCGGGAACAGCCTCCATAAAGCTCATATTGAAATCCTCTTTCCAGCCAATCAGCGTATTATCTGTTCCACGGAAGGCAATGCATACTTGCCGCTGCCCTTCTTCCCGAGGCAACAGAAAAGTAACTGCCGCAAACTGCATCTCCCGCTCTGCATCCCGCAAATTACAATAACCGCATACCTGTACTTCCGAAAAACGAGAACTCTCTGCCACCTCTTTCAATAGAACCAGATCTTGCGACATCAGCACTTTTTCGGCAACTTCCGGCCTCTCCAGCAATTCCCGTGCCACTTCTCCCAGATTGCGCGGGCGTAAAAAATTTTCCACTCCCATCCCTTCAAAAGGAATATAGGAAAGCCGCGCAAAAATCAGGCTGTCCACTTCATTAAAACCGCTCTGGGAAAAACGAAGGTCCCCTCGCCAACGCAGATAGGTAAATAAATCTCCCATTTCTGTTCCTCCTATTCCCTGTGAGATGAAATCCGCCCCATAGGGGCGGATTTCATCTGAATCTATTGTTCTACTTTATTTGCTCATAAACAAAATGCCAAGCGTATTAGGGCCACAATGGCAAGCAATAGTACTGCTGGCGGTAGTCACATGTACTTCCCGGAAAGGAGCAATATCCAGCACTGCTTTCTTTATCACTTCCACATAGGAGGGATCATCCAATGAAGAATAGGTAATAAAGATACGGGAAAGATCCAAATCGCTGACATTATTCAAAGTATCCTCAACGTATTTGACCAATACTTTTTTCAAATTGCCGCGATACTTTTTACCTACATCCATGCCGCCACTATGATTATCTACCATAATGCAAGGTTTGATATTAAGCATGTTTGCCGAAAAAGCAGTAACCCCAGAACATCTGCCGCCGGCATGCATAAATTTAAGCGTATCCAAAATAAAACTGGCATGCACTTTTCCACGCATTGCTTCTACTTCTTCTTTGACTTCTGCCGCACCTGCTCCCTGAGCAATCAGCTCTGCTGCTTTGATCACCAACAACCCTGTTCCGGTGGAAAGACTATATGAGTCCACAGGATAAACATTCCCCAATTCATGTGCAGCAGTGCAGCAATTTTTATGCGAAGCAGAAAGTGCTCCTCCGAGATTAAAATGCACTACTTCTTTCCCGGCGTCTACCCATTTTCTAAAGTAATCCGCATACTCAAATTGATTGATTGCAGAAGTTTGCGGCAATATCTTTTTATCGTAATAAGCCTGAAAAATTTCTCCGGAAGTGATGTTAACATTATCCAGATAATCTTTCCCATCCAAAATAATATGATAAGGATAACAATTGACAGCATATTTTTCCCGCAACTCGGGAGTCAGATCACAAGTACTATCCGCGCTTAAAATTACTTCTTTCATAATATTTCTCCTCTTTATTTTCGAAAAGGCAAAATACTTCTAATAGTGAATCTTTTCTTTTAATTTTAAAACAATTATCCACGCTTGTAAAGCAGTGCTCCAAAAGGATATTGACAATTTCTTACTTTTAATTTTATCATAAATATCATAAACGCAATTGATTTTTTTCAAACCAGGGAGGTTATTTATGGGTCGATTGACTGTGGGGCAAAAATTCCCCGATTTTGAAGTTGAAACTCTTTATGGCGGCAAACAGCATATTTCCACCATGCTCGGCAATAATAAAACAGTCTTCTGGTGCCTGCGTTATATCGGTTGTACTGTCTGCCGTTATGATGTTCATCTGCTTTCTCAGCGTTACCATGAGGTAGAGGCAAAAGGCGCCAAAGTATATTTCATGATGCAAAGTGATAAGGAAGTACTGGCTGCAGAATTAAAAGATCAGGCTCTGCCTTTTGATATCATCTGCGATCCTTCTATGGAAATCTATCAGGCATTGGATATACAACCGGCTGAATCCATGGAAGCATTGGTGGGTGATGGCTTGAAAAAATTACAGACCAAAGGAGCTGCCGCTGCAGAAGCAGGTTTTTCCCATGGAAAATATGAGGGAAATGAACAGCAGTTACCCGCGCTGTTTATCGTTGACGCTCAGAGCCAAGTATTGACTGCTCATTATGCTAAAAATATCATGGATATGCCAACCATTGACGACCTGTTGGCAATGCTCTGATTACAAAAATAAAAGCAGACTTAAAAAAGTCTGCTTTTATTTTGTTTCGAATTTCCTGAGTTCCTTCCTGCAGTTGCTTTTTCCCAGGCCACGATACCCAGCAAGGCAGCATAAAACACGGGAAAGCCAGATTCCGGCAAATTAAACCGTCTGAATTCTGTCCAATTACAGCGCAGAACCAAATATGCAGATATTTCCAAATATTCACCTATCCCCATTATTTAATTTTCAAGAACCTTAAGAAAAAACCTGATCGCAATCAAGAGCGGTCAGGTTTTTCACTTTTAAAATCCGTTGTTGTATTTATCTGTTGCTGCGAATCAACTGGTTTTTCAAATCATACAATTTCTGTGAAAGATCCACTTTATAAATATGCGGATTCGTAAAACGCTTATATTCATCCCAAAGCGTATTCAACTGTTCCTGGGCATAAGCCTGAATCTCCATCAGCGAAGGCGATTGATAGACTTGCTTTCCTTCCACAAAAATAGGCTGCATCAAATCCTTGATATAATAATTGGTCAACGTCATCGTCTTCCAGGTAGCAGTAGGGCTGAAAATGGTCAACGGCTTGCTTTCGTCAATTTTTTCATCATCCAGCATAATCAGATCAGCCAACGCCTTATTCTCCAATTTACTATAGATGCGCACTACTTTTTTATATCCCGGATTGGTAATTTTCCAGATGTTTTCGCTCAGCTTAATGCGCGGTTCCAGTGAACCGTCCGCTTCCTCCATCGCAGAAAGTTTATATACGCCGCCAAGCGCAGGGTAATCTTCGCTGGTAATCAGCTTAGTTCCCACACCCCAGCTGTCGATACGAGCTCCCTGCAGCCGCAGGTCAAGAATCAGCCGTTCATCCAGATCCCCTGATGCACAGACAATTGCATTCGGAAAACCTGCTTCATCCATCATTTTGCGCGCCTGTTTGGAAAGATAAGCAAGGTCGCCGCTGTCAATGCGAATACCAAGTGGCTCATGACCCTTTTCCCGCAGCTCTTTAAACACCGTAATCGCATTCGGCATACCACTGCCTAAAACATCATAGGTATCTACCAGCAACATGCATGCATCCGGAAAAACTTCAGCATAAGCCCGGAAGGCTTCCAATTCAGATTCAAAGCTCATAATCCAGCTATGAGCATGCGTTCCTGCCGGTTTGCCGCCAAAATATTGAGTAGCCAGCACGTTGGAAGTAGAACTACATCCACCAATCACTGCGGCCCGCGCTCCATAAAGACCTGCATCCGGGCCCTGTGCTCTGCGCAAACCAAATTCCATTACATTGCCGCCGCCTGCCGCACAAACAATGCGGCTGGCCTTGGTGGCAATCAACGTCTGGTGATTGATAATATTGAGCAGAGCCGTTTCTATCAACTGAGCCTGAGCAATTTCAGCCTTGACCCGCACCAACGGCTCTCCCGGGAAAACGATCGTTCCTTCCGGAATAGCGTAGACCTCTCCTGTAAAATGAAAATCTGCCAGATATTTTAAAAACGTTTCATCAAACAAGTTCAACGAACGCAGATATTCAATATCTTCCGGACCAAAA
>CAMEMG010000027.1:0-17334 GCA_945927325.1 uncultured Clostridia bacterium
TTTATTTTGACATCTCAATCACTGTATGTTACGCTATTCATTAACCACATTTTTGTAGAATCACTGCAAGGAGGAATCGTTCAATGCACAACAAATACCATGTTGACACCTTGTGTGTTCAGGCTGGCTATACACCCAAAAACGGGGAACCCCGATTAATGCCCATCATTCAGAGCACCACCTATAAATATGATTCCGGTGAACAGATGGGGCGCCTGTTTGATCTTGAAGAATCCGGTTATTTTTATACTCGTCTGGCAAACCCCACTTCGGATATGGTAGCAGCGCGTCTGGCAGCGCTGGAGGGCGGTATAGGCGCTATGCTCACCTCTTCCGGCCAATCAGCCAACTTCTATGCGCTTTTCAATATCTGCGAGGCGGGTAGTCATGTAGTCGCTGCAGCGACCATTTATGGAGGGACACTTAACCTCCTCTCCACTACACTAAAGAAAATGGGCATTGACGTAACATTTGTGCACCCCGATGCTCCTGCAGAAATCCTGGAAGCGGCATTCCGTGAAAACACACGTGCCGTATTTGCCGAAACATTATCCAATCCCTCGCTGATTGTCCTGGATATTGAAAAATTTGCATCTATAGCGCATAAGCATGGTGTGCCGCTTATTGTTGACAATACTTTCCCGACTCCCGTCAATCTTCGCCCCTTTGAATACGGTGCAGATATCGTCACCCATTCCACAACAAAATATCTGGATGGACACGGTTCTACTGTAGGCGGGGCCATCGTCGACAGCGGCAATTTCGATTGGGAAGCACATGCCGACAAATTTCCCGGTTTGACCACTCCGGATGAATCCTACCACGGGATTGTATATACACAAAAATTCGGCAAATTAGCTTATATTACCAAAGCTACCAGCCAATTGATGCGTGACTTAGGCAGCATTCCGGCGCCTATGAATGCCTATTTGCTGGGGCTTGGTATGGAAACGTTGGCGCTGCGTATGGAACGCCATTGCAGCAACGCACTGAAAGTTGCGGAATTTTTGGAAAATGATTCCCGCATTTCTTTCGTTCAGTATCCCGGCCTGCCTTCCAGCCCTTATTACGCTTTAGCCAAGAAATATATGCCCCATGGTACCTGCGGCGTAATTTCCTTTGGTGTAAAAGGCGGTAAAGCTGCTGCCAACCGTTTTTCAGATGCTCTCAGGCTTGCCGCCATCGTCACGCATGTTGCCGACAGCAAAACCTGTATTTTGCATCCCGCCAGCACTACGCACCGCCAATTGACAGACGCTCAGTTGGAAGAAGCCGGTGTGCCCGGAGATATGCTGCGTCTTTCTGTCGGAATTGAAAACCCTGAGGACATTATTGCCGATATTGCTCAGGCGCTGGATACTCTGGCTTGATTTATAAACATCCATCAAAAAAAGCAGGCGTTGCGCCTGCTTTTTTTGCAGTTTATATCAATCAATAACATTTTCTTTATCCCAGAAAGGCTTTGTGGCTAATCTATCTTTACAAGCCTGAACCAGTCGTTCCGCAAACACTGCTATCGTTTTTCGCGGTACCGCAATATTAAAGCGCATGAATCCACTGCCACCCGGGCCATATTCCTTTCCTGGATCACCCAGTACCTGCACTTTTTCTTTTAAAAATTCTACCAGCTGTTCATCCGACAACCCCAGAGCACGCAAGTCCATCCATACCACAAAAGTGCCCTCCAGCGGCGCCAATTTGATTTCCGGCACCTCTCGCTGCAAGGCAGTTTTCAACAAGCAATAATTCTGCCAAGTGTGTCGATTCATCTGCCGCACCCATTGTGCACCTTTAATTGAATATGCCGCCCTCACTGCTGTATAAAAGAATGGATCTATGCTGCCAAAATGCTCCATCTCCTTTTGCCGTTCATATTGTGCCCGCAATCGCTCATTTCGAATCAGCAAATTGGCATGGTTGACCCTGTAAAATTAAAACTCTTTCCCAGAGAAGTGGAAATAATAGAAATACCCGGCGCGACTTCGGCAAAAGAAATCATTTCTATTCCTTCCACTGCTGTTTCCGCAAAAATCTCATCACAAAATACCAAAACGCCATATTTTCTGGCCAATCCGGCAATTTGTTCCAATTCCGTTTTTCCAAACACTCTGCCCACCGGATTATGAGGATTGCACAGCACCATCATGCGGGGATGTGCTTCTGCCATTTTCTGCTCCATATCTTCAAAATCCAATGTATATATACCACCGTTTTCTTTTATCGGATTGGAGACCACGCTTCTGCCATTACGCACCACGGCCCGATCAAATCGATAATAGGAAGGATGCTGAATCAATACACCTTCTCCTAATTTCGTAAAAGCCCGAATTGCCGTTGAAAGCCCAAAAATCGTTCCATACGTGGGGCAAATTTCCTCTTTATCAATTTCCAGTTGTCGTACTTGCGCCATCCACCAGCAAACCGTTTCCCGATATGCATCATCTGCCAAAGTATAACCATAAATACCGTTTTTGGCAAAAGCCGCCAGGCTTTTCCGAATCACCGGCGCAGTTGCATAGTCCATTTCCGCACCCTCAAGAATAATAGTTCCCTTCGGTGATTGCGTTTCTATATTCGTCCGCATATTTCCCATATTGCTGCGCTGCACTGCCTTATCAAACAGATTACTTTTTTTCATCCCACGCCCTTCCCTGTAATGCTATTTCACCTTTTCCGCCCTTGCCTGCGGCAAAATTTGTAAAACAGAAAGCACTTCACCTTTCACCAAAAAGCGTACTTCAAACCCTCCATAGCTGAGTCCATAGAGCATTTCCGGATCATGCTGATAGGCGGGCCTGGGATCCAATGCCAGCATTTCAAGCAACGCTTGCCTTTTTTCTGGTAGTATATCAGTCAGTAGGGATGCATCGCACTCCACTTGCAATCGATGTACCAATGTATTTTCTGCAAAACCGCTCTTTGCATCCGGATGGCTATCAGTAAAAGAAAGATACGGTTTGATATCATAAATGGGAGTCCCGTTTACCAAATCGGCTCCCGAGATCAGTAAGATATTGCCTTTTCCTTCCTCACGCTGAATTCCATCCAAACGAACCGAAGAAAGCCCTATGGGGTTGGGCCGATTAGGAGAACGCGTTGCAAAAACGCCCATACGCCGGTTACCGCCCAAACGCGGCGGTTTAACCATAGGTGCCCATTTACGACAGCGATTTTGATGAAATCCCCATAAAAGCCATAGATGTGAATACTCCTCCAGGCCGCGTAATGCATTTGCATCCCGATACTCCGGCAAAAACACAATGCGTGCCTGCTGCATCGTTACCATACCGCTCTGTCGGGGAACTCCAAATTTCTCTGTATAATCATTTTCTATATGCGCAATTACATGCAACATCCATTCTTCCTGCATTTCTCTTCTCCGCCGGTTTTCCTGACTTTTTTAATAACATAGCAAATTTCAAAAAAATGTACAAGCAGCAATTTTCTCTTGTGATAGTAAATAAAAGGGCAGTGCCCTGAAGCAGCATTGCCCTTTTAGTGTCACAAGATAAGCACTGATAAAATTCAACTATTGCAAAACCCGATATTGATTTTTAATCATAGTGATTTTTATAGGCAGATAAATATGATAGCTCAAACGGTACAATCCTTTGCAGTTATCCCAATATTGGGGCAACTTGCTCATCATTTCACCACAATTACAGCATAATAAACCCTGCCGCAATGACAGTTTCCACTATCTTCTTTGTCTAAAAATTAATCTGCCATCAGCATTTCAATCGCACGGTAATAGATCGCTGTTGCTTTTTCCAGGCTGGTCAGCGATATATATTCATTACTGTCGTGAATATGCGTATCTTCCTCGGGAAATGCCGGGCCAAAAGCCGCACAGTTCGTGGCCGCTTTGGCATAGGTGCCCCCGCCAATCGCTTGCGGTTCTCCGCCCTCCGGCTCAATTTCACGATACGCAGCATCCAGCACCTGGATCAGCTTACTCTCTCGGTCAAGAATTAATGCCCGACCAGCCTGATATTCCAGCACTGCTCCATATTCGGCCACCTGCATGCGCACCGCCTCCGCTAAAGCATCCGCCTCTACTTCATGTGGAATACGCAAATCCAAAGTCAATTCCAACTTGCAGCCATCATATTTCGCAATTCCCAGATTCATCGTCAGAGCACCCAATTGACCTTCTGCTTGAATTCCCAATTGCGCACCAGTATAATCTGTCAATTTCCTATGAATCAATGCTGAAATCGGCCCTGGACAAACTTCCTCTAAATAAGCCGCCATAGCTGCAACTGCATTGATACCCAAATGCGGTGTGCTGGCATGCGCTGCCTGCCCATACATTACTAAACAAGTATGTGTTTGCTGTCCTTTGAGTTCTGCACGGATTTCGGGATGTGCCGTCAGGAACTTATTCAAACTCTCCTCGTATTCAGCAGGTTCTCCCAACAGTTCTGCACTGCACTGCTGTGGCACCACATTGGCCACTGTCCCACCATGCAAAGCCAGTAACTTCCCGCCACGATAATTACCCCGCACCACAATGCTGCAGGTTCCTTTTTCTCCATAAATTACCGGGAACTCAGCATCCGGCGTGAATCCCATGCGGCAAGCCGGCATCTTTTCAAAATAGTATCGAACACAGCTGCTTCCCCGTTCCTCATTGCATCCAAAAATCACGCGGATTTTCTTTCGGCAATCGGGATGCTTTCGGTAAAACAGCTTTGCCGCATGATAAGCTGCCAACAGCGGGCCTTTATCATCCGATGTTCCTCGCCCGTAAAGTTTGCCCTCTCTGATCTCCGGCGCAAAAGGCGGTGATTGCCAATTTTCTGCCTGTACCGGCACTACATCCAAATGTCCTAAAATACAGATACCCTCTTCTCCGTCACCTATTTCAATATCACCCGCATACCCATCTACATCATGTGTCAAAAAGCCATCTGCTCTGCCAAGCGCCAGCATTGCATCCAACGCTTTTCGGCAACCTTTTCCAAAGGGTCTGTTTTCTGCTACTGTGTTTGCATCATATACCGAATTAATAGCGCACAGTGCTTTAATATCCTCTATCAGCTGCGGCTGAAGAGCCTCCACTTCTTGTCTGTAATTCATTTTTTATATTTCCTCCATTCTGCTACTCATTTTTTAAAGCGAATCATACTGGCGTCTTCACACTTCGTTTTGATCCACCCAAAGACCTTTTTGATAATCGGGAAGTTCAATGCCATTTTTCCGCAGCTTATTACGCACTCCCCGATTAATATCCCGCTCTGCCTGCCACTGTTTAAGCGGCGGTAATTTCAGCATAAACTTCAAAGTAATACGAAACGGATGTATGCGGGATATACCTAAATAGCTTGCTTCCCCATCTGCTATTTCATTTTTATCCAACCATTCCCGTATCACTTCCAATATCAATTGCGCAGCAATATCATCATCCGCTTCACCTGCAATATCATAATCCAAAAACAATGTATAGCGATCACGCGTATAATTGATGACGACATCAATGCTGCCATGAGGGATCATTGCCGTCTCCCCGTGAGAAAGGCGCAGGGAAGTATTGCGCAATGTGATAGCTGAGACAGTTCCTTCCAATCCCAATGCCGGAATTTTAATATAATCCCCCACAGCATATTCATCATCAAACAGCATAAACAATCCGCCCAAAAAATCTTTTAAAAAAGATTGTGCTCCCAAGCCCAATGCCACTCCACCAATACCTGCCGTAGCCAAAATTGATCCGATGGTTCCTCCCAACCCCAGAACATCCAGGAGCATGACCAGCATAATAAAATCGACTAAGTAACGCACCACGCTTTGCGTAAGGGTTGTAATCGTTCCATACTTTTTTGCCGAAAGCGACTGCGGATTTTTCGCTGCCCGCCGATTATAACTTCTTTTTACCGCAGCACAAAGCATCCTCTTGAGCAGACGTCCACCGATAAAAATCAGCAAAATTTTCAGCAGTCCAAAGAACAAGACGTCCATATTTTCCATCAGATTTTCAAATATTTTTCCGATTTCCTGCCACATATTTTCTCCGGCGAAGCTCGCCGCCTCCTCTCCTGATAGATTATATTATTATATCGCAAAGAAAGCAAAACACCAACTCTCCGCCGCTTTGTTTTACCACATATTTCCGCATCTCTTCTATGATTTGCTTACTATAAAACCGGCGAAAAATCAATTCTCGCCGGTTTTCCATTTTACTGTTTCCAAGACCTTCCCACATAATTTTCCGGGACAACTTGCGCATAATAATCATAAGAAGCCACAGCTGCCGAAGCCGTAAAACGATTCTTTACATTGGTAATATAAGTCTGCAAATATTCCTCTTCCAGAACTTCTTCTGTCAGTTGATAGACTTTATCCTGACTGCTGTTATACACAATCTTATCAGTCACAAAGCTTTGGTTGCTCATAATTGCTACGCCTGCACTGTCTGAAAGAATATCCTGCCCACACAGCAATCGCGAGTCGTATTCAATTCCGAAAAGATTCAGCAATGTAGGCAATACATCAATGGAGCAACAGGGCTTTGAAATCGTTACCGCCTCTTCCATGCCCCCATTCCACAGAATCAGATTGCTCTTATAGCGTTCCAATCCATCATACGCCAAATTTCCACCACAAAATTCCGCATATTCGCTATCGGTCAGTCCATAAGGATAATGATCTGCCGCCAAAACAATCACCGTATTTTCCAGCAAATCCTTTTCTTCCAATGTCTCCAACAAATATTCCAACGCATATTCCAATTCCATATTACAAGCGACATATGCCTGCGCTGCATCTGAATATCCGGAAAGTTTTGTATATGATTTTACTACCTGCTTATTTTTTTCAGCCATGGAATTGACACCGGTAAACTTATAATTGTGGTGCCCACTTACACTCATGTAATAGGCATGAAACCGTGGTTCATCAATATACTCCTCTATGGTATATTGTACGGTCAACAGATCAGATTCTGGCCAACCGCTCAACCCGCCAATTTCATTTCTTCCCTTAAAATCCAGATACCCAATATTGGGATGCGTCTCATTACGGGAATAATAAGTTGCCGTATGCCCATGATATCCCTTGCAATCCACGCCTTCTCCACGCAGCACGCTTCCCATGCAAAAAGGCAGGCAATTATCTTTGGAAGCTAAAAACGTACTATTGGATTTTGCTCTGCTGGTATCAGGCAACATTCCAGTCAAAAAAGCATATTCCCCATTGGTCGTATTAGAAGGGAAGGTACTCCAGTAATTTTCAAAAACAAATCCTTCGTGCGTCAATTTCCATAACGCCGGGGTCAGCTGTTCATCCACAATTGCCGCCGGAGAAAACGCTTCCGCACAAATCATGATCAGATTATAGCCCTCGAACATGCCGGTATAGCCATTCTTTTTGGTTCCCGGCTGATTCTTGAAATAGGTATGCAACGCCTTTATATTTTCATTTTCTTCCGTCGCTTCCAGTGCTTCGAAGTCAATATCCAACACATTCGGAGAAGTATCAATCTGCTCTTCCGGTGGTACGGATACCTCACTCAGGATATCCTCCGGATCTTCCAATGCATCAATATTTTCTTCCCCTTCCAAGCTGATCTGTTCTTCGTCGCCAAACAGTATGAACTCCACATCTCCCTTCACAGTAGGTATCAAACCCAACTTTTCGATGCTTAAATCCAACACCCATGTCTGATGATATAAATCATAAGGAGAGTAGGCTGTTTTGCCGCCCAATGGCAACAATAAAAATACAATTGCCAGATATAATGCCACTAAAGTTACCAACAAACTTCCCTGCCGCAAAATTCCGCTATGTCTGCGTTCACTAAGCCGTACCTGCATTCTGCGCGCTGTCATAGCCATCACTGCAAACGGAAGCATGAGCAACAGCAATTTAGGCAGCGATTCCCAAATGGCAATTAAAGTTTCCGTCAAGAAATTTGCCAGCATATCCCCGCCTAATCCTAACTGAGAAATAGCATAAAAGGAAAAAAATACGTGATGATATACAAGCTGAGAGCCATATATAAGAAAAAACAGAGCCGTAAACGCCCAATAAAGTGCCTTGCGCACACGAGGACCGAAAAAATCTGTAATCCAGGCCAACAACAACCCCATGGGCAGTGCAAACAACACCGGATACAGAATATTTACATTCTTAAATAACAGGATATGAAATACAGCTTCAAAATAGACCAGCATTCCCATGTAATAAAAACAGGAAAAATTCGCAGCAATTCTTTTTTTCAGTTGGTCCATGATTTTCCCACCTTTCATAGATCCGATTGTTATTATTATAGCCGCTTTTTCACTGAATTGAAACGGTTTTTCTTATAGATTTACATTTCATTAAACTATATATTTTTTATTTTCGTATACAATTTTTATCCAACCGGCTCTTTTATATTTTTCTTTTTCATTGCCGTAAATGTCCTGCCTTATGCTGCAAATAACCGATTTTACCCTTTCATCATAAAAGTGCGGCAGTTTGACTGCCGCACCCTTTGTTATCCCATTTACTGTTTATCGTTTTCATCAAATACATCGCCGCATTCCGGGCAGAATTTAGGCGGGTTATAAGGATCTTCCGGCTGCCATCCACATTTATCACAGCGATAAACGGGAGCTCCTGCCGGGCGAGGTTTTCCACACTCCATACAGAATTTTCCCTTATTGACTGTACCACAGCTGCAGGTCCATCCTTCTTCTGTATGCGGGCGAGGCTTTCCGCAATTTTCGCAAAACTTTCCGCTGTTTTTCGTTCCGCAATCGCAGACCCATTGATCCGCCGCTGCGGGCTGTGCCGCCGGCTCTTGCCCTTTTTGCATCTGCTGCCCCATTTGGAACAAT
This sequence comes from uncultured Clostridia bacterium, assembly GCA_945927325.1. Taxonomy (GTDB): domain Bacteria; phylum Bacillota; class Clostridia; order Christensenellales; family Christensenellaceae; genus QANA01. Next base: position 8,823 of record CAMEMG010000027.1, read on the forward strand.
TGTTGTGCATTCATGCCGCCTGACTGTTGCGCCATTCCCATGCCCATAAAGCCCATCATAGAGCCATTAGGGTTCGCTGCCGCCGCACGCATCGCATCCCCTTGCGCTCCCACCAACGTAGCAGCTGCCATATTGGGATCACGCATAACTGCACTCTTTTGCAGATCTTTAATCATCTGCTCATCTTCTTTGGAGGCAGTCACTGAGTTAACACCAAAGGAGGCTACCCGCAGGCCGCGCAATTCGCTCCATTTTTTGGAAAGGACCTCATTGAGTGCGTCTGCGATCTCCATCGTATGACCGGGCAGTGCACTGTAGCGAATGCCCATCTCTGAAATTTTAGCAAAGGCCGGCTGCAGTGCAGTCATCAACTCACTCTTAAGCATGCTGTCAATTTCACTTCTCCGATAAGCATATTCCACATTGCCGCAAACATTAGTATAAAACAACAGCGGATCCTGAATTTTATAAGAATACTCTCCGTTGCAGCGAATGGAAATATCAATATCCAACCCGATGTTTCGATCTACGACACGGAAGGGAACAGGATTCGCCGTACCGTATTTATTGCCAACGATTTCTTTTGTATTGAAATAATACACTCGCTGATCCTTTGCCGTATCCCCACCAAAACTAAAACGCTTGCCGATTGTTTTAAATGTATTGACAATTCCCTTTCCTAAGCCACCGTAAAAAATACTTGGCTCGGTGGACATATCATAGACAAATTCGCCCGGTTCCGCACATACCTCCACCACTTTGCCTTGTTCCACAATCATCATGCACTGTCCTTCATTGACTGCAATGATAGAGCCGTTGGAAATAATATTCTCGTCACCCTTCGTATTGGAACTGCGGCGGCTTACACGTTTACTTCCTTTAATTGCCAATATATCTGCATCCATGGACTCACAATAAAAATAATCCCGCCATTGATCAGCCAGTGCACCAGCCATCGAACCGATTCCTGCTTTTAATAATCCCATAATAATTCTCCTTTTTTGATTTACACCATATGCATTTTTACTATAATTTGCTAAATACTCATTTAAAAACTACCGCCGCCACCGCCATGTGTATCACCGCTGCTGCTCGTATGCGTGCTGCTCCCACCGCTGTCAAAACCAGAATGATCCTCATGTTCAATACGTCGACTGGTTGTATCGCTATATAAATAAATATCTGCGCTGTTGGTCAACTGAAAACTGCCTGGGCGGATATAATCCTGCGCCTGATTTTTGCTTCTCGCCGTCTTCATTCCGTGTTTCATCACGCCCACAATGATAAATGCTGCAACGATTGCCACCGCTTCGGCAATTAATACCGCAACCCAATTGATATTGCGCCACCAGCGTTTCAGCGCTCCATCAAAACCGGTTTCTCGAAAAACCGGCCCCAACTCACAATCATAATGGTCGTAAAGTTCTTCATCCACCTCTTCCAGAAAAATCTCACAGGCCTGTTTATATTTTTCTGATTTCAAGCTCTTTGCAATCTTTTTGCCGATCCTCTGAATATCCCGATCATTGAGAGCATAGTTACAAGTAGTACCTTTGGTCGAAATCCACCATTCCCGGTTGCCCATATCGATGAGCAGCAATATTCCGGCATCGGCATAACCATTATAATCATAGTAGTCGTCCGCATATTCCATTGACGATTTTCCGCCAGTATTGTTGGTAGTCACGATTACTATATCCTTAAAATAACCATTGCGCAGCAATGCAATTTTTTCTTCAAGCAGCTGCTCCTCTTCCTCTGTCAGAAGTTCTGCTTCATCTATTACAAATACTGTCGCTGTTCCCTCAGCCGGGCGTTCTATTACATCTCCGCCGCCGGCATTTTCATAATTCTCCAGCTCGTATTCCACATGCCATAGGAATTCATCAAAGGCGCCTTTATAATCTCCATTAGTGAGATATCCTGTCACAGCCTCGCCAATGTTCTGAATTTCCGCATCAGTAAAGGCCTCAATACAGCTGCCTTCAGTTGAAATCCACCATTCCCGGTTGCCCATATCAACCAATAAAAGCAACCCTTCATCGGAATAGCCATTGTAGTCAAAATAGTCATCCGCAAACTCCATGGCGGATTTCCCGTCGGTATCGTTGGTCGTGACAATTACCACATCACGCCCGTAAAATTCATACAAGCGTTCTGCCTCACTTTGCAAATCGTCAATTTCTTCCTGCGTCAGCAAACCCGCAGCATCCTCTACATAACACAAAGTTTCTCTTTCCTGCAGAAGGTCCTCTTGCGCGGCCATCGCTGCACAGGGCATCAGGCATATTACTAAGGCTAACAAAAAAGCCACTAATTTTTGTTTCATAACCATCCCTCCTTACAGCAAAGAGGCAATCAGCCCCAAGACCAGTCCAAGGCCGGCAAACAGGCCGCCCACCCAGGCCCAATAGCGTTTTCTGGAAACAGGAAGTTCTCCCACGAATTTTCCCGTCTGTCCATTCATGGCAAAGGTATAAGTTTTATCCTGATAAACTGTATTCATCATCCAGACAGGCAGCAATGCATAATGCACACATCCATGATCAAAACGAACAACTGTACTCTGAGGAAGCACCGTTGCATAGCCCAGAGTCGTCGCCGCAAAAGCCGTCTGCGTACTGTTTTCAATCCGTTGATTCGCGCGGGTTTTGCTTGCTTCGGCATCCTGATCGTATTTATCGGCCAGATAACCGGAAAGATAAGCCGTATCAAACTCCTGCATTGCACTGTAATCATAGGGCTCAATGGCTTCCATATAATTATCCACCATCTTGGCAGATCCGTCTACCGGCACTTTATCAAAACTCATATCGCCTGCGCGCAGCAACAGATAATGATCTGTGCGCGTATATTCATAATCATGATCACTCCAGGAAAAAACCTTGGTTGCCCGATACTGCATGTCAGCATGGCTGTCGCAGCCAAACAGCCAGAAAGGCACGTAAACCCCCGTAATCTCCTCAATACGGTTCTTCTTCCAGAATTCTTTGGGCAGCAGTTTTTTCCCCTTGCAAAATTTCTCCAACTGTTTTTTTGCTTCTTCTTTGGGAACCTGAAAAGGAATCACATAATCAGGGCGGAACACCCCGCTCAGGCGATCACGCAGGATGGCATTATTGTCGCAATACGGGCAACGCGTCGCTGCGGTGTTGGCATCCGCCATAATCTGTCCGCCACAGGAAGGGCAGGTATAGACAAACATTTCCGTACCATCCCCTTGCCAGTCTTCCTTACCTTCTCCATATTGCTCCCAACCAAAATCGCTCTGGGCAGTTGCCTGCTCTGTTGCTTCGGTAAACTGCCGCGCCACATTGATATCAAAAGTATTGCCGCAATATTCACATTGCATACTTTCTGTTCCGCTGGCAAACTTCAGCGTTGCCCCACAGCATGGGCATTGATATTCCAGAACACTCATACTTCTTTCTTTTTTACCCCTTTCCCCATTACATCTTTATTAACAGTATACTGCATCATTCAACCAAACCGCAAGAAAAAGTACAGAAAACTGTCTATTTTCGGTTGTTTCCAAACCTCTTGCAAAGCACAATAAAACGGCCGGGCATCTTCTGCCCGGCCGTGCTTTTTCATTTTATGCATCCTCACCCGTAAGCCATTTTTTGGCATCATAGATATCCGGATACACATCATACAAGCCCTCATAAATTTTTTCAAATATAGGCTTGAGTTTTGCATATTTCGCTACGTTTTCCGGATTAGGCCGAGTGGTAGCAGCAATTTCCAGATATTTTTCCAGTGCGCTTGCTTCATCTTCATAAATGCCCATGGCAATACCGCCAAGCACAGCACCACCGATCGTAGCCGCTTCCTCCATATATTTAGGCGCTCTAATTTCCACGTCCATGATATCTGCAAAAATCTGGCGCGTAATCTCTCCTTTACCCAGCCCGCCGACGATGACCACGCTCTTCACATCTAACCCCTGCGCGCGCACACCATCCATAATTACGCCGATATTAAAGCCTATTCCCTCGATAACACTGCGCAGAATATCTTCCCGCTTTGTGGTCAGTGAAATACCCACAAAACTGCCCTGGGCCTTGCCATTGTTGCGCGGGTCACGTTCACCTGCCAGATAGGGGTGAAACATTACGCCGTTGCTGCCCACCGGAGCCGAAGCAATGCTCTCATTGATAATATCATAGACATCTCTGCCCGTCTGTTTGGCCAGTTCCTGCTCATATTTGCAAATCTGATTTTTCAGCCAACTGAAGGAAGTTCCCGAAGAAGCAGTCAGGCCGCCGATGCAGCGCACATCCTCCCCTTTGTTTACCAGTGCCAGAATACCTGCCGAAGTTCCGCCGTTCATATAGGCATCTCCTGCTTTGATCAGGCCTGCGCCAATCATGGAGCATTCGGTATCACCCGAGCCGATGATCAATTTTGTTCCCGCCGCCAAGCCGCATTCTTCCGCATATTTTTCGGGAATTTCGCCCACTATATCCGTCCGTTTATGAATTGCCGGCATCATGTCGCGCGTCACGCCCACGTAAGCCATCAGTTCGTCGCTCCAATCGCTATGATCCGGTTTCATCATAGTCGTATTGCCGGCAGGTGCATATTCAGTCGCTGCATAGCCCGTCATCTTATAAATGATATAATCCTGTGCGCCCGGGAAAATTTTAGCCGTTTTTGCAAAAATCTCCGGCTTATTCTTTTTCAACCAGTAAATCTTGGGCAACGTCTCGTTGGCACCAATTTTGCCGTCTGAATTGCAAAGCAATAACTCGTGGGGAATGATCGCTTCCAACTCTGCACACTCCTCCACCGCCCGCACATCCTGCCAGATATAGGCATTATTAAGCACGTTTCCATCCTTATCCACGCACAGGCAGTTGGGGTAGGTACCGTCAAATGCTACACAAAGGATATCCCTGACGTCAATTCCCTGCGTCAATTCCTTCGTGCTCTTGCAGAATGCTGCCCACCAGTCATCCGGATTCTGTTCTACGCCGCCGTTGGCCAGCGTGTAGGAAGGGTAAGCAGTCGTGCGCGTTCCCACAAATTTTCCATCCGTCGTAAACAATGAAGCCTTGTCACCACTGGTACCGAAATCATGTGCCAATATGTACTTGGTAGCCATAACTTTTTTCTCCTCTTTTTTCTTTATGCTGCATATGCCCTACATTCGCTTGATGACCATTGCGGAATACTGATCATACTGTGTAAACCCGAAACGGGCATAAAACGGAATCGTCTTAGAGTCGGAAGGCATGATTTTCACATATAATAGATGTTCATACTTAGCCAATATGCGCCGCATCAGCTCTTCTCCGATATGCCTTCCCTGTTAAGCGGGATCCACCAGCAGGTAATGCAGAAACGCAACGGTCGCTCCACCCGAAAGCCCGCGAACCAAGCCTACCAGTTTGGAGCCATCCCATGCTGATATCACCTTGGTAGAATTGCGCATACCCTGCACCAGTTTTTTTGCAAAACGTCCGGATTCCATTGCACAGAAAGGAACAGGCGTTTCAACTGTGCTTCTTCAAATTCTTTATCTTCCCGATATTCGATCATACCTTTTCTCTTAAATCTTTTTTAGTATAACACACGGCATCCTTTTTTCAAAGCCTGTACGATTGTAAATCAAAAAGGAAACCGTTACTTGTGACTTTCTTTTTTATAATTTTGTATCTGTATTATTTTTCCGGTTGAATGCTGCCATATTCCTGCATTATCCCAACATATTTTTATTGATACTTTCAACATTTTAAAAATGTTTAGATATTACAGCGCGTTCAAAACATATACACCCGCATTTTTCACAAGGAGCAATCATCTCAGAAATATTTTTTAACTAATAAAGTGAAAAGAATTCGACTATATAAAAATGCACCCTTCGATGCGCAGATCGATTATAAACAAATGTGCTTCACTCTGTTATCCATTGCAGAAGATGCTATTGAATTGCTCATTCAAACTCAATAACAATTCGAAACATTAGACACCTCCCACCTGCCATTGGGCAAGATGTCTCCCCTTAAAAAAAGATGCCTGATACCACTAAAATGCGCAGCAGAATCTTTCTGCTGCGCATTTGATATAGCCTTACCCTTTCGCCGTTTATTGAATAAACATGGCATCTCCGAAACTGAAGAAACGATAGCGTTCCTGCACTGCCATGCGATACAGTTCCAATACCTTTTCCTTCCCGACCAGAGCAGCCACCAGCATAATCAAGGTACTCTCAGGCAGATGAAAATTGGTAATCAGTGCATCTACGCATTTGAATTGATAACCGGGATAAATAAAAATCTCCGTTTCCCCGCTCTTTGCCTGCATTGTACCATCCGATAATGCCGCGCTTTCCAACGTGCGCACCGAAGTTGTCCCTACCGCAATAATACGTCCACCGGCAGCTTTGACGGCATTGATGCGCGCAGCTGCCTCAGCCGAGACGTTGTAGTATTCACTGTGCATCTTATGCGCGCTCACATCCTCTACCTTAACCGGGCGGAAAGTACCCAGCCCTACGTGCAGCAGCACGGGAATAATCTCCACCCCTTTTGCACGAATCTTTTCCAACAGTTCTTCTGTGAAATGGAATCCCGCAGTGGGCGCCGCGGCCGAACCGTTTATTTTGGCGTAAACCGTCTGATAGCGCTCCTTATCCGGCTCTTCCTGATGAATATAGGGCGGAAGGGGGGCCTTTCCATAACGCTCCACCAAATTTTCAAAAACTCCTTCATAGAAAAAGCGCAGAATAGCAATGCCTTCCTCCTGCTTTTTCAACACCTCGCAGCTGAAATCAGGGCCAAATTGAATACGGGTTCCCTCCCGCAGGCGCTTAGCCGGGCGCACCAGCGCTTCCCAATCATCCTTGTTGCGGCGTTTGAGCAGAAGGCATTCAATATTTGCTGTCCCCTCCTCTTTTTTTCCCATCAGCCGCACAGGCAGAACACGCGTCTGATTGATAACCAATGCATCTCCCGGATGCAAATAATCCAGAATATCGCGGAAAATGCGATGGGAGACTTCTTTGCTGGCACGATCATATACCATCAGGCGGGAAGAATCCCGCGGTTCAGCCGGCACCTGCGCAATCAGTTCTTCCGGCAAATCATAGTAAAAATCACTTGTTTTCATCTATATTTCAATCTTCTTTCTCATTATCAAATAGTTTCAGCTGTTTTGCATCAGCTTCACTTTGCCGGTAAGGGATGCCTAAATGCCGATAAGCGGCCTCCGTAGCAATACGACCGCGCGGCGTGCGCATCAAGAAACCGTTCTGCATGAGATACGGCTCATAAACATCCTCAATCGTTGCAGCTTCTTCCCCTGTCGCCGCAGCCAGTGTATCCAGCCCTACCGGACCGCCTTTAAAAATATGGATCATCGCAAAAAGCACGTTGCGATCCACTCCATCCAACCCCATGGCATCTACTTCCAGCATTTTCAGCGCTGCATCTGCCACTTCTCGAGTAATCACGCCATCGGCCTGTATCTCCGCGTAATCGCGTACACGGCGCAGCAAACGGTTGGCAATACGCGGCGTCCCCCGGGAACGGCGCGCAATCTCCCGCGCTCCCGAAAGATCAATCTGGATCCCCAAAATAGAAGCCGAACGATTGACAATGATCTCCAGCTCTTCAGGCTGATAGATTTCCAGACGATTGATAATACCAAAACGATCGCGCAGCGGATTGGTCAACATACCAGCGCGCGTAGTAGCGCCGATCAACGTAAATTTAGGCAAATCCACCCGCAGCGAACGGGCACTGGGGCCTTTACCGATAATAATATCCAGCGCATAATCCTCCATTGCCGGATACAACACTTCTTCCACACTGGCATTGAGCCTATGAATCTCATCGATGAACAGCACGTCCCCTTCATTCAGATTCGTAAGCAGCGCTGCCAAATCACCCGGCCGTTCGATTGCAGGGCCGGAGGTGATGCGGATATTCACGCCCATCTCATTGGCAATAATATGCGAAAGAGTCGTTTTGCCCAATCCCGGCGGGCCATACAGCAGGACATGATCCAGCGCTTCCCCACGGGCTTTTGCAGCCTCGATAAAAATGCGCATTTTTTCCTTGACCTTGCTTTGCCCGATATATTCTTCCAGTACGCGTGGACGCAGGCGCGTTTCAACTATGTTTTCATTTTCCTGCGAATATCCGGAAACAATTCGGCTTTCAAAATTATCTTCCATCTTTTTTCACTCCTTAACGGACATCCAATCGTTTAAGCGCTAACAGAATCAGCTCTTCTGCCGTATCTGCCAATGCTGCCACGCTGCGCACTGCCGCCACTGCCTCTGCTTTTTGGTACCCCAAACTGGTAAGTGCTTCCGCCGCTTCTTCCTGCGCGGTCGGCGCCGAAGTTCCGGCTGTCGTTTCACCACCCAGAGCCATGCCCATATCTAACTTATCTTTCAATTCCAGCACAATGCGTTCCGCCGTCTTTTTGCCAACGCCGCTCACTTTTGAAAAAGCACCGGTATCTCCAGCGAATACTGCCCGCGCCACTTCATCCGGGCTCA
>CAMEMG010000028.1:0-15870 GCA_945927325.1 uncultured Clostridia bacterium
CTTTCCGGAAAGGCATGGGTGCAGGTACAGGAATTGTTAGCAGTCCAATCGCGCAGCCAATATCGGAGAAATGCGGCTGCTCTGTGCAGTGGTAAGCTTTTTTGTGCAATCTGCGGAGAAGCGATGCTGCCCAAACGACGCAGTACCGGAGATGCATTTGACTATATCTGTGTGCGCAAGCTGAAGCATGGAGCGGCTGCCTGCTGCGGAAAAAATTTGCCGGGCACGTGGGCGGATGCACTTGTGATGCGGGAAATTGCCCGGAATTTACCCTGGGAACGATATGGTCTGCTGTTGGCAGCGGAATTGGAAACCAATACGGAAAAACGACTGGTGCACGACCGGCTTAAAAGTTGCCGCCAGAAGATGGAACGATTACTTCAGGGGTTGGAGCAGACGGCGCTTTCCCGGGAAGCTCAGCAGCAGCTGTATGTACGGCTGCAAAAATTGGATGCAGAGCGCCAGCGGTTAGAGAGAGAATTGCTAAGTGGAGGGGAGCAGGAAATACAGAGCGATCTTCTGGAGGTTGAAACGATGCCGGTTGAATTCAGGCGTCGGTTTGTACAGTATGCAGTGCGGAAAATGCAATGGGACGGCACTCAGCTGCAGATTTTTTTGCAATAGAGAAAATGGCGCTTTCCCTACACTCATTTCGATTATTACCATGTTTTTTGCGGGAGGTGCCTTTTTTGGAGGAACGTTTGCCGCTGCCTGTATGCTGACGGGATTGATTCTGCTTTCGGTGGGATTGACTTTTGCCTGCTCAAAATTGCTTTCCAAAACATTGTTGAAAGGAGAAGCCTCTTCTTTTGTATTGGAAATGCCGGCATACCGGCGGCCACAAATTGGGAAAGTGATTGTGCGTTCGGTGCTGGATCGCACCTTGTTTGTACTGGGTCGAGCGGCTGCTGTAGCTGCACCGGCCGGACTGCTTTTGTGGCTGATGGCCAATATTTCCATTGGAGGCAGCTCGATTATGGTCTGGTGCGCCCAATTCCTGCAACCGTTTGCAAATCTTTTGGGGTTGGACGGAGCAATTTTACTGGCCTTTATTCTGGGGCTGCCTGCCAATGAAATTGTCATCCCCATTGTGTTGATGCTGTATACAGGAGCGGGCACCATGATGGAACTTGGGGACCTTGCCGCAATGAAAACCCTGTTGATTGCCAATGGTTGGACGATTAAAACAGCTTTGTGTACATTGTTATTTATGCTGGTGCATTGGCCTTGTTCGACCACACTGATTACCATACGAAAAGAGACGGGTAGCTGGAAATGGATGTGGCTGGCAGCGATTTTGCCGGCTCTGGCAGGTGCACTGTTGTGCATGTTGGTTAATTTCGGTTTTTTCTTATTCGCATAGAAATATTGGAAGCCGGAGTACTGCACTCCGGCTCTTTATGTTATAATTAAAAAAAACGAAAAAAGGACAGATCTATGGAGCGAAAAATCTATGTTGAGTACGGCAATGATGCATGTGCAATGACCGTTCGTCTGCTGGAAGCAGCTAATATTGCGGAACGTATTCCTGCAGGAGCCCGAATTGCTCTTAAACCCAATCTGGTGTTGGATAGCCCGGCTTCCGAAGGGGCGACTACGCATCCGGAGATTGCGGAAGGAGTTATACGATACTTACAGGCACATGGATTTGAGCATATTTGTATCATGGAAAGCTCATGGGTTGGTGCCGCAACAGGGAAGGCCTTTAAAATTTGTGGTTACGAGGCTTTGTGCAAAAAATATGCCATCCCTTTTTATGATTTAAAAAAAGCAGAATCGATACAGGTAGAAACGCCGATTGGGCCAATTGCTGTTTGCCGGCGTGCATTGGAAACAGATTATCTCATTAATTTGCCGGTGTTGAAAGGTCACTGCCAGACGGTGATGACTTGTGCCCTTAAAAATTGCAAGGGATGCATACCGGATCATGAGAAGAGGAGATTTCATGCATTGGGGCTGCATCGTCCGATAGCGGCTCTGGCTGCAGTATTAAGACCGGCGCTGACCATTGTCGACAGTATCTGCGGAGATTTGAATTTTGAAGAGGGCGGCAACCCAATCAGGACACAGCGCATCTTTATGGGAGAGGATCCCGTACAACTGGATGCCTACGGCTGCGCGCTGATGGGAGTACAGCCGGAGCAAGTGGAATATTTGGCTTATGCGCAAGCTTATGGGGCTGGCCGCATGGAGTATACCCAGGAAGATATTGTGATGCTGCATCGGCCGCAGGAAACTTCCAGAGAAAGTTACAATGGGAAGGCGGCATATCTTGGAAAATATGTGCAGCAGGAGCAGGCATGTTCTGCCTGCTATGGTTCGTTGATTCATGCGCTTTATCGCCTGGAACAACAAGGGCAACGAAAATTGCGTGAACTGCCGCCTATCTGTATCGGACAGGGTTGGCAGGGAAAACAGATTTCCGGGATTGGCATCGGAAAGTGCTGCGATGGTGCGCAAGTCCAGGTAAAAGGATGTCCGCCCAGTGCACAGGCGATTTTACAAACTTTACAGGCTTGGCAGAAAAAGGAATAAATGATTTTTATATACCAATGATAAAAGGAGTGTATTAACATGAAAATTGTATCTACAGATAAGGCACCTGCGGCGATCGGCCCTTATTCTCAGGCAATTGTAACCGGCGGTTATGTATTTACTTCCGGGCAGATCCCGATCGATCCAGCTACCGGCAACGTAAAAGAGGGCTGCATTGTTTGCCAGTCGGAACAGGTAATGGCAAATTTGAAGGAAGTATTGCAGGCGGCGGGAGCCGGATTTGAAACGGCAGTCAAGACCACATGCTTTTTGGCAGATATGGCCGATTTTGCGGAATTCAATGCTGTTTATGAGAAATACTTCGTCAACAAGCCGGCGCGTTCCTGTGTGGCGGTAAAGGATTTGCCGAAGGGTGTGAAGGTAGAAGTAGAAGTAATTGCGGAAATCAAGTAAATCAAATGATGAATTGGAAAAACCTGCTTTGGTATTGACTAAAGCAGGTTTTTTATTGATCGGAAAGGAGTTCTATGAAAAGAAAAGGAAAAATATATTAAGTAAAAATAAGAGTTTCGTGCGGGAAGAAAGGAACTTATATGAAGCGCAACGAGGGAAGTAATTATTATTCTTTGAATCGAAGGAGCGTGCCAACCGCTGAAAAAGTGGTGCAGGCAGCTTCTACTGCCGTCACACCGGAACAGGAATATGCGCAACTGAAGAGGCAGTATCCTCAGCAGGGAATCCTGAAGGCGCAAACTTATGCCGGGCAAAGGGGATTCCCCGTGCAGGATGTAAAAGTGGAAATAATAAAAAATTTTCCTTCGGGGAAATACCTGGTTGATACGCAATGGACGGACATTTCCGGATTGACGCAGCCTGTTTTGCTGCCTGCTCATCCAGCTGAGGAATCCAACCAGCCCGGAAATGATCATCCGTATACCACTTATGATGTGCTGTTTACGCATCCCGATTATACAACCATGCTGGTGCATAATGTGGCTATTTTTGAAGGGATTACTTCGATGCAGTCAATGGAAATGATACCAAGCGGAGCAGCACCTGACGGACGAAATATCATTGAGTACTATGTCCGTGAACCGGATCAATTAAATGGTCAACGGAGGTGAATACCATGCAGTATGGATATCCTGTGATCCCCGAAACCATTACGGTGCATTTGGGCGCACCGGATGAAAATGCGCGCAATATTGAAATTCCTTTTATAGATTACATTAAAAATGTCGCTTCCAGCGAGATTTATCCTACCTGGCCGGAAAATGCCATTCGGGCCAATATTTATGCGCAGGTCAGCTATGCATTGAATCGTATTTATACAGAATGGTATCGTTCCAGCGGCTATGATTTTGATATTACCAATTCCACTCAATATGATCAGGCGTTTGTAGAAGGAAGAGATATTTTTGAAAATATAGGGCGCATTGTAGATGATTTGTTTAACGATTATGTGCAGAGGCAGGGAAGCGTGGAACCTTATTTTACGCAGTACTGCAACGGAATCGCTTCCACCTGCCCGGGGTTATCCCAATGGGGAACGGTTACCCTGGCTAATGAAGGATATCAACCCTATGAGATTTTGCAGCACTATTATGGGGAGGATATCAATATTGTTTTTAATGCACCGGTGCAGGATGTTCCGGAATCATATCCGGGCATTACCCAGAAGTTGGGGATGCGCAGCAATGATATTCGGATTCTGCAGGGGCAGCTGAACCGAATTCGCCAGAATTATCCTGCAATTCCGCAGATTTCGCAGGTCAATGGAGTTTTTGGCGCGGATACTGAGCGCGCAGTCAGAGCATTTCAGCGGATATTTCAACTGGAAGAAGATGGAATTGTGGGCAAAGCAACCTGGTATAGGATCAAGCAGATTTATAATGGTGTGAAAAAATTGAGTGAGCTGGACTCAGAGGGAATCAGGCCGGAAGAATTGGAACCGGTGGTATTGACGGATTTAATTCCCGGGACATACAGCAACGAGATGAAAACAGTGCAGTATTATCTGGCAGTGATAGGGTATTTCATCAGTGGATTGCCGGAAGTTGAAATAGATGGGTATTATGGGCCGGAAACAGAAGAGGCGATTCGCCAGTTTCAAAATTATTATGGCCTCCCGGTGACGGGGCGTATGGATCGGGAAACATGGAATCGTGTAGTACGTGTCTATAATGAAATCAATGCCTCCATACCGGATACCTATTATCAGGGTACAGGAATCCTGTTTCCCGGTTTTATGCAGCTGGGGATGGAGGGAGATGGCGTGAGAGAACTGCAGCGATATCTTATCAGAATAGCAGATGTTTATCCGGATATACCCGCAACACAGGAGACCGGTTATTTTGGGCAATTGACTTTGGCGGCGGTCAACGCCTTTCAACAGCATTTCGGGCTGCCGGTTACCGGAATTGTAGGGCCAGCGACCTGGGATGTTCTGGTGCGAGAATATAATCAGATGTTATAGGTGAAGAAGCGGCATATAAGTGCCGCTTTTTTGTGGGAAATGGTTGGATAAATAGAAAAGAATGTGCTATACTGAACTCCGTAAATATGAAATGACAAATATTGGAGAATATAGAGTATGCAGCAATTTGTGATACTAACGGATTCTTCCTGTGATTTGCCTGCGGAATTGGCGCAGCAACTGCAGCTGGAAGTAGTTCCGCTTTCGGTAACGGTGGAAGAGGACACTTATAAAAACTATCTGGATGGCAGAGAAATTTCTGCTAAGGCGTTTTATGACAAAATTCGGGAAGGAAAAAAAGTTTTCACTTCCGCAGTCAATATCAATACTTTTATAGAAACAATGGAGCCGCTGCTGCAACAGGGGAAAGATGTATTGTACTTGGGATTTTCTTCCGGGCTTAGCAGCACCTATAGTGCAGGAGCTGCTGCCGCTCAGGAGTTGGCAGAAAAATATCCTCAGCGAAAGATTTATACTGTGGATTCTCTCTGTGCTTCCATGGGGCAGGGATTGCTGCTTTATTGGATGGTACAACAGAAAAATGCAGGAAAAACGATTGAAGAAGTAAGGGATTACGCTGAAGAGACCAAATGGAAAATCTGCCATTGGTTTACGGTAGAAGATTTGATGCAGCTGAAAAAGGGCGGCAGGGTTTCGGCGACGACAGCAATCGTGGGTACAGTGCTTAATATCAAGCCGGTTATGCATATGGATATGCTGGGAAAACTGGCGGCTGTGGGAAAAGTGCGTGGACGCAAGGCTTCAATCCGGGCATTATTTAAAAAGATGGAAGAGCATGTTGTAATGCCGGAGGGGCAGATGATTTACATCAGCCATGGCGACTGTGAAGCGGAAGCACGTCTGCTGGAAGATATGATTCGGCAGCAATGGCCGGTAAAAGATGTGGTGCTCAACAATGTCGGACCGGTAATCGGCGCCCATACAGGGCCGGGTGTTATCGCGTTGTTTTTCCTGGGGGATGGTCGCTGAAAACTGACTTGACACTGCTATAGTAATATGTTAAAATATAAAAAATATGTCTGGAAGGCATAAACAGCGCAGAAGCGCAGATCTCATTTTAAATTAGCAATTCAAGCAAGAAAATTCACATGGATATCAAGAAGATATCTACATCCGGCAAGGATGCAGATATCTTCTTTTTTTAATCGTTATTTTAGGAGGAAACAAATGAGTAACAACACAAAAAGATTGGTCTTGGCTGGTATGTTTTTGGCGCTTTGCCTGGTACTGCCCTTTTTAACCGGACAAATTCCGGAAATTGGCAGTGCACTTTCGCCTATGCATATTCCGGTATTAATTTGCGGGTTTGTTTGTGGATGGCAATATGGCGCGGCTGTTGGACTGATTGCACCTTTTCTGAGATATCTGCTGTTTAGCATGCCTCCACTTTTCCCGGTAGGTGTGGCAATGGCATTTGAAATGGCCGTTTATGGGCTGGTAGCAGGGCTTCTTTATAAGAAGTTGCCGAAAACAGTGCTGAATCTTTATCTTTCTCTGATTGCAGCCATGTTGTTGGGCAGGATTGTATGGGGATTGGTGCGTTTCGTGTTGGCAGGATTGGCCGGAACGAGCTTCTCGTTCGCCATGTTCTTAAGCGGAGCCTTCATTGAAGCCGTGCCCGGTATCATCTGCCATATTATACTGGTACCGCTTGTGGTATTGGCTTTGAAAAAAGCAAAGCTGATGGTCAATGACTGAGTATGCAAAAATAGTTCGAGCGCATGCGGAAAAGTATCCTGTGATGCAGCCGCAGGATGCGGTCAAGTTGGCTTATCAAAGTGAATTTGGCGGCGGGCATCTGATTACAGATGTGTCGGCCTGCGAAATTTATCTGCAGCAGGAGTATCAATCGATTGCGCAAAAAGAAGAGGCTCCGCTGATTGAAGAAATTGGCAGCGGCATGGTGCGCGTGTACTTGGAGGCCTTGCAAAAGGCGGGCATTTTGCCTCAGCTGTTAGCGCGGGCATTTATTGCCTGTGCCAATGAAAAACGAGGGTCGGCGCAAAATTTCCAGAAAAAACTGGTGCAGCTTGGCAGTCTTGCTAAGCAGGGAATTTTTGGTTTTGATGCAGAGGAGTTGAACCGGTATCTCGCCGAATATGCAGCACAGGGATATCCGGCGGTCAGGCACAGTGAGGAATATCGGCGGGCATACAAGCCTGCATATCGTGTGATGACAGCAAGTTATGCAAGGCTGCTGCCTTTGCTTGCGCGAATAGAAGCGCTTAGGCAGCAGAAGGAGCATGTGTTTGTAGCGATCGATGGAATGGCGGCTTCCGGTAAGACGACGCTTGCCGCTCAACTGGAACATTTCTATGGAGCCGATTGCGGAGTGATCCATATGGATGATTTCTTTTTGCCGTTGCCTCTGCGTACACAAGAACGTTATGCAGAACCGGGCGGCAACATCCATTATGAGCGTTTTGGGCAGCAAATTATTGCGGCTATGGGAGAAAAATACTTTTCTTATGAACGCTATGATTGCGCAACTGGCACTTATAGCTCGATGCGGCAGGAAAATAAACCGATTATGGTGCTCGAAGGTTCTTACAGCCTGCATCCTTATTTTGGACATCCCTATGACTTTTGTGTTTTCTTGGAAATTTCTTCTCAAGAACAGACAGCCCGTATTTTAAAGCGAAACGGTGCGGAATGGTATCGGGATTTTGAGGAAAAATGGATTCCCATGGAACAGGCATATGCACGAGCTTTCGCAATTCGGGAGCAATGTGACTTCCAGTGGGACAATGAAGTATAAAAAAGTGCATCGCTCGAAAGCGATGCACTTTTTAGTTGGCGAAAGATACCTTAACATATAAATTGCACAAGAATGCCGCAAAGAACAGAAATACTGTAGAGTATGCCCAAAATCGTGAAATTCTCTTTATGAGAAGCATTGGATTTAAAGAGCAGCAATAATGCCACACCGGAGTTAGCACACAGGCCGGCTAACAGGGAGGCGAAGGAAAGGGCGCCCGAAAGATACAGCTGCGTCAATAAAACGGAAGAGGCGCAATTGGGAATGAGCCCCACCAACCCCGCAATCAATGGTTGTAAAGGAGAGCCCTTGAGCAAAATAGAAGCAAAAGCATCCTGACCTATCCATTCCATGGCTAATCCGATCAGGAAAGTGAAAAGAAATAGGGGAATCAGGGTATGAATCGTATGATGCAGGGCAGCCGCAGGCAAAGAGTGATTTTCGTGGCAACCGCAGGAAACGCAAAAATGATCCATATCTCCTCCGTGCCGTTGTCTTCTGAAAAATAAGTCGATAATCAGCCCGGCTATGGTACCAATCAGAAATTTACAGATCAGCAACTGCCAGATGACAGAAAAACCATTGCTTTGCCCAAGTAAAATTAATAGAGCTTCATCTGATGTAGAAAGAAAAACAGCGAGAAGCGTTCCCAAAGAAATCAGGCCGCCGGCATAGAGGTTGGCTGCTGCGACGGAAAAACCACATTGCGGGATCAAACCGCATAAAGCACCGATGGGTGCTCCCCACCAGCGGGAGGAAGCCAGCCAGTGATTTATGCGGCTGCCTGCTTTGTGTTCGCAAAATTCCATCAGCAAAAAAGCCAGATATAAAAAGGGCAGCGCTTTTAAAGTATCCAGCAGCGCGTCCAGTAATAAATCCCATATCATCATAACATACTCCTAACTTATAGATAGAAAAAGCCCGGCGCAAAGGTACACCGGGCTATAAAAAGAAAACATCAGTGTTCAAATAATTCACTAACCAGTGTATTGACTAATTTTCCATCGGCCTTTCCTTTAACCTGAGGCATGAGGACTTTCATAATTTTTCCTTTATCGGAAGGAATGGGCTTTGAAATGCCCAGCTGAGCCAGAGCCTGAGCAATGATGGGGCGGAGTTCTTCGGCGCTCATCAGACGGGGCGCAAATTCCGAATAGACAGCAATGCGCCCACGGCATTCGTCAATTACTTGCGTGCGGTCGGCAGGAGTGGTATCGATTGTTTCCTGGGCTTCCTTGATTTCTTTTAAAATAATTGCATTTTCTTCTTCGACGGTAAGTTCGGCACGCTTGTCGATCTGTTTGTTTTTTAAGGCGGATAACAACAGAGAAAGCGCATCTTTTCTGGCTTTATCGCCGTTTTTTAAAGCAGTCATCATTTCCTTGCGGATTAATTCGATTTTAGACATAACGATCCATCTCCTTTTTTCTTTTTTCTATTTTACGGCGGGAAATGCAATTCGTCAAACATCTGTATAAAAAATATATACAGGGTAAAATAGGGCAGGGAGCATCATTGTTTATTCATATTCTTATTGTATAATAGAAATAAACTGCGGCAGCAATGCCTATGCGAGAGAGGGAGAGAATATGGCATTTTCTACAAAACTACTGCGAATGCAACTGGAGCTTTTCAAGCCGTTTGTCAACGGCTGTACGCTGGAAGTGGCACGCAGCGGACAGGATAAGCTGGGACAGTTAATGGCGAGAACACATCAGAGCGAAGTTGAATATGAAGAGGTGGTGTTTCCCTGTTTTTCCGGAGAGCGGATTCGCCCCAGGCAGCGCAGGCGGCGGGGCGTAATTCTGTATTTGCATGGAGGAGGTTACGTGGCCGGGGATATCAGTTACGCCAGAGGTTACGGAACCATTCTTTGTGCAAAAAACGGTATGGATGTATTTTGTGCTGCATATCGCCTGGCACCGGAAGCGCCTTATCCGGCTGCTCTGGAGGATGCGCAGCAAGCCTATCAGTATTTGCTGGATAGCGGATATATGCCGCAGGAAATTTTGCTTTGCGGTGAATCGGCCGGCGGTGGACTCATTTATGCACTGGCGTTGCAATTGCGCGATCAGGGGAAACCCTTACCTGCCTGCCTGATCGCGATTTCTCCCTGGGTGGATTTGACACTTTCCGGAAAATCTTACGAAGAGAACCGGCAGAGAGACCCCTCCTTGACCAAAGAGCGCCTGGCTTTTTTTGTACAGCAGTATCTGCGGGAAGGAGAAACGGCAGAAAACCCGCTGGTGTCCCCACTGTTTGCGGATTTAGTGGGAATGCCTCCGTCTTTGATTTTTGTGGGAAGCGATGAGATTTTATTGGACGATGCCCGTCGGCTTGCACGTAAATTATCAGAAGCAGGCTGCCGTGTACAACTGCAGGTCAGAGAAGATATGTGGCATGCATACCTTTTGTATGGAGTGCGGGAGGCCAGGCAGGATGATGAACAAATACAGGCTTTTATAGAGGAAGTGTTATAATGGAACAACAGAAACTGCGCTGGATGCGGTTGGATAATGCCGCCAAAATATATCCTGCTGCGCGTCGCAGAAACTGGAATAATATGTTTCGCGTCTCGGCTACCCTACAGGAAACGGTAGAGCCGGCCATTCTGCAATGCGCATTGGAGGTAACAGTCAAGCGTTTTCCATCCATTGCCGTGCGTTTGCGAAAGGGAGTTTTTTGGTATTATCTGGAAGAAATTCCGCATGCGCCACAGGTTCGGCCGGATACTTTCTGCCCTTTGGCACGTATCAAATTTGCAGATATCCGCAAGTGCGCTTTTCGTGTACTGTATTATGAAAATCGGATTGCAGTGGAGATTTATCATGCCCTGACAGATGGAACTGGCGGGTTGATTTTTTTAAAAACATTACTGGCAGAATATCTGCAGCAACGTTATGGTGTGCAGATTCCTGCAGAAAAAGGGGTATTGGATCGCAAAGAGCCGCCGCAGGAAGAAGAATTGGAAGACAGTTTTCTAAAATATAGTGGAGCGGTGAGCGCAAGCCGCAAGGAAGCATCGGCATATCATATCGACGGCAGTAAAGAATTAGATGGATATCTGCATATTACAACCGGAATGCTGGAGGTAACAGAGGTGTTGCAGATGGCAAAAAGCTATGGTGCCAGTGTAACGGAATTTTTGACATCGGTGCTGATTATGGCGATTCTGGAAATTCAAAAACGGGAAAAGCCGCGGCGGGCAAGCCGGCGCGCAGTAAAAATATTAGTGCCTGTAAATCTGCGCAAACTATTTGGGAGCAAGACGCTGCGCAATTTTGCACTGTTTGCAACGCCGGGTGTCGATCCAAAGTTGGGAGAGTATTCTTTTGAGGAAGTTTTGAAAACCGTGCATCATCAGATGGGTTTTGAGATCACCAGTAAAAAGATGAGCTCACGTATTTCAACCAATGTCCGGACGGAGCAGGCAATGCTGCTGAAAATCATGCCGCTGTTTGTAAAAAATGCAGCGATGAAACTGGTATATAATATGGTGGGAGAATCCAAGGCCTGCCTTTCCTGCTCAAATCTGGGAGTAGTGCAGATTCCGGAAGCGATGAAGCCATATATCCGGCGCTTTGATTTTGTGTTGGGCGCGCAAGCGCAGCAGCATCATAATTGCGGAATCCTTTCCTATGAGCAGACGCTGTATATTAATTTCACACGCAATATCAGGGAACCTAAGCTGGAAAGAGCATTTTTTACTTATTTGCGTCGGATGGGATGCCATATCAAAGTGGAAAGTAATCAGAGGTAGAAAGGAGAAAAAGATGTCTTATTGTGTGCATTGCGGAGTAGAACTGGCAGAAAGCGAAGCCCGCTGCCCTTTATGCAATACAAAAGTGGTAGATCCGGCTGCACCACAGCAGGGCAATGGAAAAACGCCGTATCCGCCTTATGAAGCAATCTCGCCTGAGCGGGTAAGCAAAAAAAGCGTCCTGATGGTGTTAACGTTGATTTTTTTGGTGCCTATATGTCTGGTGATTGTCTGTGATACCAGTATCAATGGGCGGATAAGCTGGTCTGGATTTGTGATTGGCGGCCTTTTAGTTTTATATGTGGCCCTATTTGTGCCGATTTTGTTGGCTGGGCGTTGGCTGAAGAACCTTTCGATTCTCTGTATATCGGCAAATGCAGCGGCAATCTTATGTTATTTATTTTATATTGAACGAGTAACGGGCGGGGTATGGTTTGCCATCTTTGCGGTACCGGTTGTAGTATTAGCTGCATTTTCGATTGTCATTGCGATTCTGCTGCGCAAATATGCGGGCATGACGCGATTAATGATATTTGCTGTGGTTTTAGCTGAGTTGGGGGTATTTTGCCTGGTATTGGAACTGATGCTCAATCGTGCCTTTGGGCTGCGGGATCATTTGGCGTGGTCGGCCTATCCATTGGTGACTTGCTTGATTTTGGGAGCCATTGTAGCGGTGATCGACCGAACACCGGCACTGAAAGAACAAATGGGGAGGAAATTTTTTATATGACAGAGTCCGATATGACAGTGCGACTGTTGGAATTACGGGAAATAACGCCGGCATTGTTTGATTCGTTTGAACGTTATCAGGAAGTTAAGCGCTGTTGGCGCAAGGAAGAAGGCCGTTGGTTGCTCAAAGATATTGCATTTATTGAACAATGGGATGCACAGGATTATCAGAAACTCTGCAAGGAATTGCAGGAAATTATACGGCAGGACGGAGCGGTATGGGGAGCCTTCTGCAAGCAGGAGTTAGTAGGCTTTGCCGCAGTTGGGCGGGCATGCTTTGGATCTGCACGGCAATATGTGCAGTTGGCAGAACTGAATATAAGCTTGCCTTATCGCGGGAAAGGGATTGGCCGCAAATTATTTGGTAAAGCTGCGCAATCTGCGCGTCAATTTGGCGCACAGAAACTATATATTTCTGCTCATTCCTGTGAAGAAACACAATTGTTTTATAAAAAAATGCATTGCATGGAAGCAGAAGAATATAATGCAGAGCTGGTGGAAAAAGAGCCCTGCGATTGCCAGATGGAATTCCGGCTATAAATATTAATGAAGCGATGAAGTTGGAAAAGAGGGGTTAAGCCCTCTTTTTTATAATACCTGGTATTATCGGAGTATAAAAGAAAATTGGCGAAGGGGTGTGTTGCCATGTTATAATCATAATAGAGAAAGAAAGGTGGAGCTGCCTATGACAATTGCGGAAGAAATTTTTCGGATATTTGAATTGGTGGGGACTATCGCATTTGCTATTTCGGGAGCAATGATTTCTATAGAAAAGGAAATCGATCTTTTTGGAGTCGCTTTTTTAGGGTTGACGACGGCTTGCGGTGGTGGTATGCTGCGGGATTTGCTGTTGGGAAATACACCGCCGGGTATGTTTTTTGATGGCCTGCATGCGGCAATTGCAGTGGCGACGGCTTTGGCAGTCTTTTTATTGGCACGCCTGTGGCAACAGAATTTTTTGCTGCGCCGCAGGAAGATTGACCGCATCAATAATATCATTGATGCCATTGGTCTTGGGGCTTGTTCCGTAACCGGTGTGCGCATTGCCATGGAAGCCGGATTTGCAGATAATATGTTTTTAGTGGTGAGCTTGGGCATGATTACGGCAGTTGGCGGCGGCATGCTGCGGGATCTTTTACTGCGGGAAATTCCCTTTATTTTTCAAAAACACATATATGCTCTGGCTTCTATTCTGGGCGCTTGCACGTATTATTTGCTGCAACGGTGGGGAGCAGGAGAAATATTTTCCATGTTTGCTGGTACGGGAGCAACTTTCATACTGCGTATTTTGGCAACGCTGTTTCAGTGGAACTTGCCGCGAGCTTTGCATGGATTTTAGCGGAAAAAGAATGAATAAAATATGGTCGAAGCCGCGTCTTAACACAGATGCAGTTTTCTTATATCAAAAAAATGTTTGACATTATCAAATTATTTGTCAAAAATGCGGGAAAGATTGGATTTCGGCGTTCTACTATAATAAAATGTATAACTGAGGGTTGAAAAAACTGAAAAGAAAAAACTCAGAAAGGATTCAAAAAATGAGATACAGTAAACCTACAATTTATGACCCGGCATTTTTACCAAATAATATTTATAGTGGAGTGCCTTCTTTTTTAAACCTCCCTGTGTTGGAGCACAGAGAAGAGCTTAAAGGAATGGATGTGGCAGTGATGGGCGTTCCGTGGGAAGGCGGATGCACAATTGGGGGATATTCTTCCTGCACAGAATCACCCAAATCAATTCGCAGCGCATCTATTCGTTACACCGGCTTTTTGCCTGATTTTGGAATTGATTCTTTTGATTATTTAAAAGCCGGCGATTATGGAGATGTACCTGTCCAGAACGGAAGCTATGATTTCACTTTTGCCGAAATCCGCAAAAAGTGCGGAGAAATATTGGATGCAAAGGTAATCCCGCTCACATTGGGCGGAGATCATTCCATTGCATATCCGATCATCAGTGAGATTGCCAGACGGCATCCGGGCAAAGTAGGGGTATTGCATTTTGATGCGCATCTGGATAATTATCCGAAATTCGGGGAAGATCCTTATGCGCGCTGCTCGCCCTTTTATCAATTGTATCAGGATCCTAATATGGATGCTTCCAAAATTGTGCATATTGGAATTCGCGGTCCGCGCAACCATAAAGAGGAATATAATAATGCCAAAAAATACGGGGCGACGATTATACGCAGCATTGACGTTAAGGAAAACGGCTGGAAGAGCAGTATCAGGCAAGCTTTGGAAATTGCGGGTAAGGATACGGAAATCATGTATGTCACCATTTGTTCGGACGCTTTAGATGCGGCCTTTATGCCGCAAGGTCCGCAGGATATGTGCGGGCTCAGTTCGTATGAACTGGCAATGATGGTGCATGAATGCGGATTGGCAGGAGCCGGAGGATTTGATTTTGTAGAGATTTATCCCGATGCCTACAGTTTGCAGACGGCTTCACACGTGGGTTGCTGGATGGCACTTTATTATCTGAACGGTCTGGCAGAGCGAAAAAGCCGCATATAATATGGAAAAAGCAGGAAACTTCCTGCTTTTTTTTATGGAAAAAAGCAACTGGCTTTGCGTGATGGGCGAGAGGCTGCGGCAAATAGAATATTTGGAAATTCATAGAAAATTTAGTTTGCTGATAAGCCGAAAAACGCTATAATAAGAACAGAAAATTGCCGTATAAACGGAAGCTCAATACAGATTGGAGAAACATGATGAAAAAAATCGGATTTATCGGTTGTGGAAATATGGGTGGAGCAATCTTGCTGGGCGCATTGGAGAGTGGTGCGCTGAAAAAGGAACAGGTATGGGTATACGATGTTTCTGCGGCGGTGATGGATAAAATGCGTGAGTTAGGCGTGAACCTGGCATCGGATAATGCAGAATTGTGCACGCAAAGCGATATTGTGTTTGCGGCGGTGAAGCCACAGTATGCTGAAGAAACTTTGGCCAGTGCAGGCTCTGCGTTGGATGGTAAATGCATAATTTCCATTATGGCAGGTATTATTTCAGCGCGTCTGAAAGCAATGGCGGGGGGCAAGGTGCGTGTGCTGCGTTGTATGCCCAATACACCGGCTATGGTACTGGAGGGAGCATTTGCCTTGTGCTCGGATGCAGATGCTTCGGCAGAAGAAAAGGCATTGGCGGAGCAGATTTTTGCACCTTTGGGCATTGTGGAATGGATTCCTGAGCGCTTGATTGATGCTGTCTGCGGGCTGAGCGGCGGAGGGCCTGCTTATGCGGCTATGTTTATTGAAGCCCTTGCGGATGGCGGTGTTATGGAAGGACTTCCGAGAGGGACTGCCTACCGGTTGGCGGCACAAACGGTGCTGGGGACAGCAAAGATGATTTTGGAAAAGGGGCTACATCCGGGTGCATTAAAGGATATGGTTACCTCTCCCGGCGGCACGACAATTGAAGGCTGCCTGGCACTGGAAAAAGGCGGAATGCGTGCTGCAGTGATGGAGTGCGTCGTTGCAGGTGCGGAAAAATCCAAAAAGATGTGAGGCACAGAAATCAATGGATGGTTGCACCGACATGCAAACGGCGAGAAGCTTTACCGGAGCGGGGCTTGGATAAGCATACGTGAATGGTTTACAGGGTAGTAAAATTGATTTAAAATAATACA
>CAMEMG010000029.1:0-15839 GCA_945927325.1 uncultured Clostridia bacterium
CTCCGGCTGTATCGGTTGAGCAAAAGTCAGCGTGGGAATGGTGTGGTATCTTTAACTTTGGGAAACTCCCTGCTCCCATTTGGAGATTGTCTGCCGCACCACGTTCAGCTTGATGGCAAGTTCTTCTTGCGAAAGGCCCTTTGATTTTCGAATGATTTTAATATTTTCATTTAACATTTGGGATAACCTGCTTTCTTTTCTTTGTTACCGCCATTGTATGAAAAATCCCCCGTTGCCGCAAGCAACGGGAATTAACATGCGCATCCGTGTTCCCTGCCGCACAATCGGCCGCATCGCCTATCAATAAAACCCGGCTGAATATGCCGGGTTTTTCCCTTATTCCGATTTATGCACCGACTTCCTTCCAGGTAACCGTCTCTCCGGAAAAAATTCTGGCAACGTCGGCCTCGCTCAGCTCCTGCAAGGGGTTTTCCGCATTCACCAACAGCACATAGTCGGCCGTCGCCGTCAGCGTATATTCCAGCGCTGCGTCCTGCCCACCCGCACCATAATAAAAGGCAAGCTGCACTTTCCCTTCCGCCAGCTGCTGCGCTGCGTCTTCCATGACAGTCAGCTGGATATCCGCCTGTTTATTATAGCCGTAATAGAGATCACGCAAGCCCTGCATGACCGGCATCAGCGATTCACTGACCGCCACGCGGATTGAGCCCGGCGGTTTGTAACAGGCTCCGCAAACAGGCAGCGGCTGTTTTACACAGGTAGTATATCCCTCACCGGCCATCCAATCCTGCCCTATGGCACTGATGACAAAGCCATAGA
This sequence comes from uncultured Clostridia bacterium, assembly GCA_945927325.1. Taxonomy (GTDB): domain Bacteria; phylum Bacillota; class Clostridia; order Christensenellales; family Christensenellaceae; genus QANA01. Next base: position 781 of record CAMEMG010000029.1, read on the forward strand.
AATCCACTTCCAGGCTGCCGTTTTCCGCATCTTTATGTTTTGCCAGCCAAATTTCCCGAGAAAGTACCGGTGCATCAGCCTGCGAAAGGACCACCAATTGTTTGACTGCCGGATCCTCTGCTGCTGCAGCAGGGCCATAGCCAATGGCATAAGGATCTGCTGCCACTGCCGCCGTCATCGCCTGCACATCGGCTATGCGCTGCACAGTTTCTCCCTCAGCAGAGCCGTATAAACGGGCAAATTCCTTCGCCGCCGCAGAATTTTCATCATATCCGTACACGTGCACCGCCTCGTTGCGGTGGAATCCGGATGCACAGCCTGCAAGCAGCATCAGCAATGCCAGCAAAGCCATTCCTGCTTTTTTCATATTCTATCCTCCCTTCCCGCTTTTTCCTTTTATCAAAAAGGGCGGCCGCCTTTTTCCATGGCAAACCGCCCGCAACTTTTTTTACAGCAAGTCCTCAATCATGGCCTTCAGTTCATGATCCGTCTCCGGAAGGTCCTTAATGATCTCATTGAGGTCCAAACCTTCATAGACATCATCCAGCCCGTATTCCCTGCGCAGCTCTTCGGGCAGTTCATTCCAGACTTTATTGGAATCCATTCCCGAAATCTTGCTCAATACATCAATAACATCCCGCTCTACCGCATGATGATATTTTTCCTTAAAGCTCTTGAGAGAAGCCACTTCCGCAATGAGCTTTTCTTTCTGCGCCTGATATTCGTTTTCCATATCCGACTGGCGGTCATACATGGATTTTACAAAATCATCGCCCTCTTTTTTAGCAGCCGCGCGGATTTCATCGGCTTCTGCCCTGGCCTGATCCAACATGGAAGCACAATTCTTTTCCGCAGTAATCATCGCCGCAGCCATAGAGGTCGATTGACTTTCATAACGGGCGTTTGCCTCTTTCAGTGCCTCCATTTCTTTTTGCAGCGCTTCAACCTGCTGCAAAACAAAAGCAATAAACTCATCTACCTGCCGGGCATCGTATTTACCCCGCTTACAGTCAAATTCGATATTGGAAATATATGCTTTCAACTGTTCCATGCAAAGGCTCCTTTCATTCTGCAGCGAACTGCTCACAGCTCGCCATCGTAAGCATCTTCTTCATTGGAGGAAATTTCAATATTGGATGGTGCGACCACAAAGATATTGCGTGCAGCCCGGCGAATATCTCCATTGAGCGCATAAACGGCGCCGCTGATAAAATCCAGAATCCGCTGCGCTACCGCGGGGTTGATCTCATCCAGATTGACAACAATCGGCTTACGAGCCCGCAGGCTGTCAATGACTCCCTCTGTCTCATCATAAGAAGAGGGCTTGAAAATGACCATTTTCATATCCCGCTCGCCCACCGACATAGCGGAAGAGGGGCGCGTATATTCCGGCATAGAGATCACTTTGCTCTTGCCGCTGCTGCGCCGGGAAGCGGCACTGGGCTCATCATACTGACTGCCCGCATCCTGATCGAGATCATAGCCTTCTGCATCATCATAGTCGGCCTTATCGTACTCATCATATTCGCCTTCATCGGCATACTGATCCTGGATCTCCTCGTAATATTCTTCCTTATTTTTTCTGCCAAAATTCTTTTTGAAAAATCCCATTATGCGTTCCTCCCGTAATCGCGCTGTCCAAAAATGGAAGAGCCTATGCGCACTAAATTTGCGCCTTCCTCGATTGCCACCTGATAATCGCCGGACATTCCCATGGAAAGCCACTGCCTGCTCACCTGTTCATTTTCTTCCAGGCCGTCAAACAGCTGCTTCATCCGGGCAAAATAGGGGCGTGCCTGCTCCGGCTCGTCCACAATCGGTGCAATGGCCATCAACCCCCGGATGCGGATATGATCCATCTCGGAAACAGCCTGCAAAAAAGCGGGTAGCTGTTCTGCCTCAATGCCTGCCTTGCTCTCTTCCCGGCCGATATTGATTTGCACCAGGCAATCCGTCCACACCTGATGTTTCAGGGAAAGGCGTTGGATTTCTTGCGCCACCTCCAGGGAACAGAGCGAATGAATCAACTCCGTTTTCCCAATTATATACTTAACTTTATTTTTTTGCAATCGGCCAATCATATGCCAGCGCACATTTTCCGGCAGTTGAGGCATTTTTTCCATCATTTCTTGCACCCGGTTTTCCCCCAGGTCGCAAGCACCTGCCGCCAAAGCCTGGCGAATGCGCTCCACCTCGACCGTCTTGCTGACTGCCACCAGGCGAATTTCCTCCGGGCTGCGGCCGCATTTCGCTGCACTCCCGGCAATGCAGGCGCGAATCTCCTGCATATTTTCTGCTACAGACATCGTTACACCCTCTTTCAGGAATAGATCTCGCTGCCCACACCCAGCGTGCTGCCGGCATCTACTGCGCGAATGATGGCCCGTTTCTCCTGCCGGGTGAGCACTTCCACCGGTTCAAACGTTTTTTTACCATCTTTCATATAATAAACGCCAAGCACTCCGTCCTTTTCCTTAAGCGCCGACTGAGGCACTTCGATGCCCACATAGCGGGCGGAAATCTCCATACTCACCTGGCGGGCACGCAGCAGCTTATCCACATCCTCATCAAATTTGAAATAATATAATTCCTTGCCCGATTCGCTGATATGATCATACACCGAAGCCGTGTAAGTATAATCCGCACCAAAGGAGAAGGTGACGGTAAAGGCAGTGTTCTGCTCGAACTGGGGAATTTCCTGTTCGGCAATCATGACCACGTACCATTTATTGCGATCTACCAGGCGATAGAGCGGCTTGCTCTGGGAAGTCGCCGACGTATCATAAGTAAAGGTGCCGTTCAGAATATTATTGATATTCTTGACGGTGAGCAGCCGCATATTTTCAGGCGTGAGCAGTGTTTCGGTCCCGTCGAAATAGAAACTGACGATCCCGTCATTTTCTGCCACCAGCGTCCGCTTATAATTCTGTATTTTGGTAATCAGCGTCTGTTCCTGTTCATAGAACGCGGCCAGCTGCTCATCCTCCTTAGCGGCATTGCGCAGAATATCCGCCCGCTCATCCATCAGCTGGCTGATTTCCCGTTGCAGCTGCGTCAGGTTGCCCTCGCTACTGCCGGTAATCACGCTGCGAATCTGCTCCGTCTTGGCCGCGATCTGCTCGCTGAGTGCTACCATATCCTCATCGATGATGCCGCTCTGAGCATTATTCTGCTGATAATCCAGTATTTTTTCCTGCAGTTCCTTAAGCGCTGCATAATCCTTATCGCTGTAATCATTGCTATAGACATCGGCAATGGGAGAGCCTGCAGAAAGCACCTGCCCCTCCTCGGCGATATATTCCGCCTTGCCATAGCCTTCCGCCGTATATAATTTTTCCGAGCGGATGACAATGCCGCTGCCTGAAGTGGAGAAGCTGAGCGTCCCCCGCTCGGCGATGAAAGTCCTTTTCCCGCTGAAAATCAGCAGCAGCAGCACGATCAGCAGCAACGCACCTCCGCACACTGCCTCATAAAGCAATTTCTTCCTTTTTTCCTGCTGCTGTTGCATTTGTTTTCTACTGCCGCGCCGGACTACTCTGCGCCGCATCTGCCGTTCTGCCATAATGACCTCCAAACGATTTTTCCGCCGGGCATTTTTTCTGCCCAAACCCGTGCTTTTTACTCCATATAAGCGCGCAGCTTTTTCAAAATACGCCGCTCCGCACGGGAAATATACATTTGGGATACTCCCAGATTGGCAGCCACCGCGCTCTGCGGCAGATGCTGCCAAAAACGTTCCTTTAAAATGTGCTGTTCCACTTCATCCAAACAGGTAAATGCCTGTTCGATGAACGCCTTGGTTTCGATATGGGCAAAGCCTTCATCCTCTCTGCCCAGGAAATCCTTAATCGCGCTCTCGCTTTCTTCATCACCGATGATGCGCTCCAGCGAAGAAACGCTCACGGAACGCTGCATTTCCATCAGTTCCAGTACCCGTTCCTCACTCAGCTGCATCGCCTGCGCCAAATCGCCTACCGTGAGCATGCCCCGCTTTTCCAGAGAATCTTTGACCTCTGCAAAGGCCATCAGCTGCTCGCTATCCCGGCGGGAGATATGCATCATGCGCGTCTTATCGCGGAAATAATTCTTGATCTCTCCGATAATGGTCGGCGCGGCAAAGGTGGAAAATTTAAAACCGCGGGCAGGTTCGAAGCGTTCGATGGCACCAATCAGCGCCATGGAAGCCACCTGCAGCAGATCCTCGTATTCCACGCCCCGCCCGGCAAAGCGCGAGGCAATGCCCTCCGCCAGCCGCAGATTGCGCTCTACGATGATATTGCGGAGCTCCAAATCGCCCGTTTCCTTATATAATTGTATAAGCTGGGCCGTATCCTTGCCCGCAATATCCAATGAAGCCAAATAAATTTCTCCTAATTCTTAAAACAGATGACAATGCTTTCGCATTTCCCCTGATCGTAATTCAAACTGCACACATCGGCCATCGCCTCCAGCACTGCTCTGGAGATATCATCGGCCATGCTGGGGAACATCTCCCCTTCGACAGTCAGGCGAATCAAAAGGCTGTGATCCTGCTGTTCGCAGGCGGTACACACCAGCATACCCTCCGGCGCTGCCCCCGAAAGGATGATGGAACAGGCTTCCGCCGCTGCCATTTTGATATCTTCGATGGTCTCAGCCGGAAAATCCATGCGCACGGCAACTCCTGCCAGAAACAGACGAATCGGAAGAATATATTTTGCCTGCGAAGGCACTCTTACTTCTGCAAATTCCGTGCCCTTCATGCCTGCCCCTCCTCGCCGTTTTCAAACACAAACACCTGTTGCAGCCCCACCATTTCGATAATCTTATAAATATACGATTTCAGGCCGCGTATTTTAAAGAGATGCCCCTCCGCCTTGCGCCCTGCCGCTATTTCCGCCAATAATTTAATGACGGCGGAATCCAGATAACGCAGTTCCGCGCAGCAGAACAGAATATCCTTGCCTTCCGTGCCGGCAAACGCCTCCCTCACTTCGGGCAGGTTGAACAGATCCAAATATCCGGAAGGACTGATCACCCATGCGTTTTCATTGGATTGGAATTGTTTTGAAATTGCCATACCCGTTTTCCATTTACTCCCGGCTGTTGATTTCATCCACGATGTCGAGCACTTCACCGATATCGCAGATGCTGTACATAGCGCCGCTATGACGCATTTTTTCCTGATCATAATATCCGCCCAAAATGGCCACGCTCACCGCGCCCGCATTGATGCCCGAGCCGACATCCGTCATGCTGTCGCCTACCATCATGCATTCTTCGGGCAGCACACCCACCCGCCGCGCGCTTTCCACCACGCTCCAGGGGTCAGGCTTAGGCGCCGCCATATCGTCGGCCGAGAAAATATGCTCCATAAAAGGCACTACGCCCAGATTTTCCAACACACCCCAGGTGGCGCCACGGGGCTTCATCGTCGCCACCGCCATTTTGATGCCGCGGGCTTTCAACCCCTCCAGCACCTGCATGGTATGGGGATACAGCACGGTTTCGATGCAGTTCTCCCGCGCATACAATGCTTCATAAGCCTTGAGATCCTCTTCCAGATTTTCCTTGGAAATGCCAAGGTTATCATAGACGCGCTCCATCAATTTGCGGGCGCCGTTGCCGATGGATCTGCGAGTCAGATCCTCAATATTGCCAAAATCGCCGTATTTGGCGATGGTTTTGCTGATTGCTGCGGCGATATCCGGAATGGTATCTGCCAATGTTCCATCCAGATCGAATATGACCAGTTTGACTTGCTTCGACATCAGAGACTCCTCTTTTCAAAATTATCACAGTTTGCTCTATTATACTACATGCAGGCGCATACTTCCAATAGGAAAACTGCAAATTCACAGAGTTTTTCCTTTTCGCTCCGGGAATGTGGGATACAAAAAAAGCGCCATGCGGCAACGCACAGCGCTTTTATCTCTATCCTTACAGAGCGGAGAAGCCAGAAAGCATCGCTTCCAGAGAAGCTTCCTCCAGGTAGGTGAAGGTCATCCCCACCATACGATCATCTATCTTGCGGAACAGCATGGTCTGCATCAGCGTCTGCCCACCCAGATCCATGGAATAATCAATGCGCCGGAACTCCAGGCCGGCCACCATGCAAGTGCTCTCTTCGCCCAGCGTCACTTCCACATTATCCACCTGTGCCAGCGACTGCTTGACCGCTTCCATATACTGCGCTTCGCTCATGCTCGAAAGCGCCAGCTTTTCCACCATGATACTGAGGTTTTCCGCTGTGGCTGCATCCACCGCCGCCATCTCATAGACGATGCCGAGGTTCTCGTAGTCGATTTCACCGCTATCGGTATAAAGCATTTCGTCGCCTGCTTCCATATACTGCAGAATTTCCTCATCGGTCGCCATGACCATGGAATCGGAAAGAGTATATTTGAGGCCCATCCATTCGCTGGTATATTCCTTTTCGGTGCGTACGCCGGCGGTATATTCCTTCTTCTCCGGTTCGACCACGGAACTGCTCTGTTCCGTCGTGCTGCTCTCTTCGGGCGCACTGCTCTGCTCCTGCGGCTTACCGCAGCCTGCAAACAACGCCAGTACCATCAGCACTGCTGCCAGCAATGCCAGTTTTCTGCGATTCTGCATGTTTCTTCTCCTTCATCTGTTTTACTTTGTATTGAGCGGGTTTTCGCCCCTCAAATCATTTTGATAGCAGAAAAGCAGCCTTTTATCAACCGCAATCTATGCCTCGGCAAAAATTTCCGCCGCACCTTCCCATCTCTCGGCAGAAATCAAAAAGGCATTTCCGCAGAAATGCCTTTTTGATGCTTACCAATAATAATCCAGAGCGCCAAAAGCACCGATCACCGCGACTACGGCTATGATGATGATGATCACGCTGATCGCCAGGCCGATGGAGGAGGTGATAATGCCTGCCAGCGCCATACCGCCCTGCTGCTTCTTCTTGCCGATAATGCCCAGAATCAGGCCGATGATGCTGCAGATCAACGCCAGGAAGGGCGACCAGCAGAAGACCAGCGAGCAGATGCCCAATACCATCGAAGCGATGGCCAAGCCTTTGCTCTGCTTGGGAGCCGGAGGCGGATATGCGCCCGGCATAGGCGGCTGCCCCGGCATGGGCGGAGGATACGCGCCGGGTGCGGGCGGAGGAACCGGAGCACCGGGCTGCTGATAGCCGTTTACGGGAGGCGGCGGCATGACCGGAGCCTGAGGCTGTACGGGCGGCGTAAAGCCGGCAGGGCCATCCAGCGGCTGCGGCCCCATGGGCGGCTGCGGCCCGAAATTGGGCTGCCGTTCCAATTCACCTGTACCGCCGGCCTGAGGTTGCGCCGGTTGTTCGTTGACGAGTGCCTGCGGAGCAGGTGCGGCAGTCTGCGGCTGCTGTTCCTGCTGTTCGGGGAACTGATTGTTTTCCATAAATAATTCCTTTCTCCCCACAGAAACTGCTGTGGGCTTTTCTTTTTCCTGATATTGCAGGGTGCTTTCCGCACCCAAGGATCGCTTCAGTTGCGCAAGCTGTGCAGCGGTGCCGGAATGCGGCCTCCCCGCGCCACAAATGCTTCACTGCCATAGGGATGCACCGGAATGATGGGCGCTGTGCCCAGCAGACCGCCAAACACCGCTTCTTCTCCCACGCCTTTGCCAACCACCGGGATCAGGCGGCAGGCCGTCGTCTTGTTATTGACCATGCCGATGGCTGCTTCATCCGCAATGATCGCGGAAATGGTGGCTGCCGGCGTATCGCCGGGAATGGCAATCATATCCAGCCCTACGGAGCATACGCAGGTCATAGCCTCCAACTTATCCATGCACAGCGCACCCGCAGCGGCAGCGGCAATCATGCCTTCATCTTCGCTAACCGGGATAAAGGCGCCCGAAAGGCCACCCACATGGCTGGAAGCCATAACGCCGCCCTTTTTAACCGCATCGTTGAGCAGAGCCAAAGCCGCAGTCGTGCCATGCGTCCCGCAGACCTCCAGCCCCATTTCTTCCAGAATACGGGCAACACTATCTCCAATAGCAGGGGTCGGTGCCAGCGAAAGGTCCACTACGCCAAAGGGAACCCCCAACCGGCGCGCCGCTTCCTGCGCCACCAGCTGACCCATGCGCGTTATGCGGAAGGCAGTCTTTTTAATCGTCTCCGCCACTTCGTCAAAGGGTTTGCCCTTGGCAGCCTGCAGCGCATGATATACCACGCCCGGCCCGGAAACGCCCACGTTGATGACACACTCCGGTTCCCCCATGCCGTGGAAAGCGCCCGCCATAAAGGGGTTATCTTCCACTGCGTTGGCAAAGACGGTCAGCTTGGCGCAGCCGATGCTATCCCGTTCGGCCGTCTGCTGGGCAATTTCCTTGACCGTCGTCCCCATGAGCTTGACCGCATCCATATTGATGCCGGCGCGGGTCGTGCCCACATTGACGCTGGCGCAGATATGCTCCGTCTCGGCCAGCGCGGAAGGCAGCGAAGCGATCAGTTTGCGATCTGCCTCGGTAAAGCCCTTATGCACCAGTGCAGAGAAACCGCCGATAAAGTTGACGCCTACTTCTCCGGCCGCCCGCTCCAGCGCCAGCGCCAGCGGCGTATAATCATCCGCCTTGCAGGCCGCCGCCACAATGGCAATGGGCGTCACAGAAATGCGTTTATTGACGATTGGGATACCGAATTCGCTCTGAATATCGCAGCCCACCTGCACCAGGTTACGGGCGCAGCGGGTGACTTTCTGATAAATTTTTTCTCCGCAGGCATGGATATCCGAATCGGCACAATCCAGCAAAGAAATGCCCATGGTAATCGTGCGGATATCCAGGTGCTGCTGATCCAACATCTGGATGGTTTGCAGAATTTCATTGGTGTTCAGCATAATTCACCTCAGATGCGATGCATCGCTTCAAAAATATCTTCCCGCTGAATGCGGATCGAAAGGCCGCGCTCTTTGCCCCAGGCTTCCAAAATGCCGCCCAAGGCTTCAAAAGAAGTGTCGCAGCCGGAAGTATCCACCATCATAATCATGGTGAAATATTCCTGCATGACCGTCTGGCTGATATCCAGCACGTTGATGCCCTGGCCGGCCAGCACCGTGCATACTCCGGCGATGATACCTACCTGGTCCTTCCCGATTACCGTTACAATTGCTTTCATATAAGCTCCTATCTGCCCTGTGGCAAACAAATCTTTTCCGTTCAACTATGTTCTGCACAGAAGTTATAAAAAATTATAGCATTTTTTGCGGCGGCGGGCAACATAGAAATACAGCAGTCTTTTCCGCAAAAACAACCTGTGCGGGGGATTGTTCTTTCCGGCAATTTGAGATATAATAAACGGTCTGCACCAGGCAGGCTTTCTGATCTATGAAAATATGCGGAACAAGGCTTCCGCCCGGAGGAAGTTTTATGAAAATTTCAAAGAAAGACGCCCTGATGTGGTTCCGCTTCTTTGCGGCTCTGCCCGAAGAGGAGGAAATTCTGCCCCATCAGCAGGAGATCGTTTACGCCACCTTTGCCCAGATCGAGGCAGCGGTCGAACAGCGCAATGCGCAGCTGATGGCGCAGATTCCCGGCCTGCAATCGCTTGCCGGCCGCACCTATTTTGTCGGCCTGGAACAGCATTTCCCCAAGGGCTGCCGTTCCTGCCTGCTGGGCACCGGCCTCAGCGCTATCCGCAAAACCAATAAATGCAACCTCAATTGCAAATTCTGCTATTACTATGGCCAGCTGGACTGCATGCCGCCCATTGGCGAAGGCATGTGGGAAATCGGCGGCACCAAGTTCTACGAGCACGATCTGGATTTGCTGCTCTCCATCTATCCCAAGCCTTCGGGCATCTCCTATGTCTATCTGGAGCCCTTTATGGAAATCGAGCAGTATTACCCCGTCATCCGCAAATTCCACGAAGCGGGTATTTATCAGCATATGTATACCAACGGCACGCTGGCTACCGAACAGAATCTGCGTGCACTGGCCGAGGCCGGGCTGGATGAGCTGCGGTTCGATCTGGATGCCACCCACTGCGCGGATAAAGTAATCGAGGCCATGGGCATTGCCAAACAGTATCTGCCCATGGTGGGCATTGAAACGCCTATGTCTCCCGAATTCAAAGCAGCTTTTCTCAAAAAGAAACAGGCCATTCTGGATACGGGAGCAGATTTTATGAACTGCGCCGAGCTGCACCTCAACGAAAATAATCTGCCCAACTTTTTAGGCGAAAACATCTACATCTCCCGCCAGGGCTATATCTCCCCCATCTGGAGCCGCGAAGTGACGCTGCAGCTGATGCGCCTGGCTGCCGAGGAGCAATGGAGCATGACGCTGCACGACTGCTCCAACCGCACCAAATTTGCCCGCGACCTCAACCTGCGCAGCAAGGATGGCAGCTTTTTTGGCACCAGCAATTATGCCAATGAATTTGACCGCATCCCCTACGAGGCTTTCCTGCCCATTCTGGAAGACGAAAGTTTTGCCTTTTTGGAGGAGGAACCGCTGCCCAAAGGGTATCGCCCGGGCGACATCGTCCTTTAAGGGGTTTCGCAAAAAAAGCACTGTTGCAGACAGTGCTTTTTTATTTTCCGAGCTTTCCAGCCGGATACAGTTTTCATCCATAAAAAATGGGGCCGCCGCTCAAAAAGCAGCCCGCCCCATTCCATGTTTACCTTATAATTTGCTCAGAATTTCGCTCTTCTTCGCTTCATATTCCTGCTGTGTCAAAATTCCTTCATCCAGCAAAGCTTTCAGTTGGCGCAGCTTTTCCATTTCGTCTCCCGCTGTCTGTGCAGAGGTCTGAGCAGGCTGCGGCTGTGCATATGTCTGGCTATACTGCGGCTGCGCATATGTCTGAGCAGGCTGCGGCTGCGCATATGTCTGGCTGTACTGCGGCTGTGCAGGAGCCTGACCGCCGCATACCGCACGGGCGGCACGGCCGATGGCGTTAAGGTCATTCTGCAGCATGCAGACGCTTACCAAGAAGCCAACGCCCAACAGCAAAGAGAGCAGCAGGTACATGGTGCTGTTATCCGCCACCGTAATCCCCCATCTGGGAGCCGCTTCCGCCACCTCTTTGCCCTTCTTGTAAATCCAATAGATGGAATAGAACGGTACAAAGAGCAGCAGCAGAAATTCTCCGACTACATCCGGCAATTCCTGTTTGGCCAGCTTGCATTTTTTGCAGATGGAGTAATACCAGATACAGCCATAGATGCCAAAGGAAATAATGGAATACAGGATGCACAGGCCCACATTCTTTTCCTCAAACAATTCGGCATAAGCCTGCTCAGCCACATTCTGCGGTGCACGATAGGCAGCATAGCCCTGTGCCTGAGCGCCCGGCTGCTGTGCCGCTGTTTGCTCCTGCCCATCCGTCCCCACTACCTCTGCCGAAAAGATCAGCACGAAGAGTGCACCGAAAGCCAGGAGGAAACCGATATCATGGATGAACGCGATCAGCGTCGACAGGAAATAGATTCCGTAACTGAGGTAAAGGATAAATCTAACCAAAGCCGCCAATGCCAACGCTCCTCCGGCTACCATGCAAAGCAGCATCGCCATCTTAAAATGTTGTTGCTTTTTGAGCAGCAGCATCACGCAAGCGGCAATCCCGCAGCCTTCAGCAGCCAGCTCCAGCAACTTGGTCAATGCCCAGATGCCATAAGCAGAGGAGAAAAGCGAGATCAACGTCTGCACCCCCAGCCAGGATAACCAGATAATAAGCGAGGCCAGTAAGTTCTTTTTGCCGGTCAGCACAACCACTATCGCAAAAGCCGCCATGCCCAGCAACATCCAAATGCTCTGCCCCAGTGCGAATCGTGAGAAATTGAGGAGCATGCCCAGGGCAGCCGCCGCGGCAGCGATATAATGGGCGTTCGATTGTTGTTTTACTGCCAATTTCATAACAAAAAACCTTTCCCTGCGCAATGCGCAGACCAAATCGTAGCCTGCTTGGAGTGCTTCTTGGCAGACACAGCAGGATGCGTTCATACTTTATTCAAAGTATAGCATAATTTATACACCAGCGGAAGCCTTTTATGCCATATGTGCGAGAATCCATGCCTGCAGCTGTTCCTGCCGGACTTTTCCGGATGCCGTCGCCAGAATGATTTGAGTCAATTCCTGCTGCGTATAATGCAGGTGCACACCGTTGAGTGCCAGAAATACCAGCATGACATGCGCCCCCAGCCGCTTGTTGCCATCCAGCATGGGATGGTTGCAAATCAGCCCGTAACCCAAGCGCGCGGCCTTGGCCGGCAGCGTGGAAAAAAGCGGATCTCCACCGAAAGTCTGAAAAGGGGCTTCCAACGCAGCCTCCAGCAGGGCGGTCTCCCGCACGCCGCTGCCGCCGCCCGATTGTGCGGCTATTTGTTCATGCAGGGTCAACACCTGCGCCATGCTCAGCCGCTTCATCTGGCCAGCTCCTCATAGGCCTGCCTGTTCTGCTCCAATAGCTGCGCCGAAACAGCCAGTACTTCCGCATCCTGCGCAATGCACCAGTTTTCATCTGTTTGTACAGTTTCCTTCCGCTCTTGCATTCCAGCCTCTCCTTTCGGGATCAAAAAATATTTTTTTACCTTCCTCCGCACCCTGCACTTCATAACGCCGCACGGAAAACACCCTTTCGATGACCTTTTGCTGCAGGCACCTTTCCTTTGTGCCCGCAAAAACGCACCTGCCTGCCTGTAAAACGGCGATATGATCCGCAAAGGCTACTGCCTGCTCCAGATGATGCATGGCTGCCAGCACTGTTTTCCCATGCGCTGTGCACAGATCGGTCAGCAGTTCAAAAAAGTATGCCGCATTTGTGGCATCCATAAAAGAAGTCGGTTCATCCAGCAGCAGCACTTTCGCATCCTGCGCCAGGCACATGGCAAGGTAAACCCGCTGCCGCTCGCCGCCGGAAATACAATCCATGCGCTGCTCCTGCAGCGCTTCGACGCCTGCCCGGCAGATAGCCTGCCCGACCCGGGCCATATCCTCCCGCGTCAGCCGGCCGTGCATATTGAGATACGGATTGCGCGCCATCTGCACCGCTTCCCTGACGGTAAATGCGGGCGAAGGCAGTATTTGCGGCAAAAAGGAGACTTCCCTCGCCCGCTGCTTTGCCGGCAATGCAGAAAGCTCCTGCCCGCCAAGAAAAATCTTTCCGCGATAAGCAAGCTGCTGCGCGATGCACTGCAGCAGCGTGGATTTCCCGGCCCCGTTCGGCCCCAACAGCGCCGCAAAGCTCCCCTTTGGTATCTGCAGCGAAATTTCATGCAGCTGATCTGCATGCTGCCGGCCGTAACCGGCCGATACTCCGCAAAGTTCAAGCATAGCGTCCTTTCCTGCGCATCAACAGCATTAAAAAGAATGGCGAACCCAATAGCGCCAGCAGAATCCCTGCCGGCAATTCGCTCGGTGCAAACAGAATACGCCCCAACAAATCGGCCAATACCACCAGGAGCGCGCCGCACAACATGGAGCCGGGCAGCAACCGGCGCAAATCCACCCCGAAAAGCCTGCGGGCAATATGAGGCGCCATCAGGCCGACAAACCCCAAAAGCCCTGCAAAGCTGACAGCGGCCGCCGCGGAAGCGGAAGCCAGCACCATAGCCACAGCGCGCAGCAAGCGCACACGTACCCCCATAGCCGAAGCCAGGGCATCGCCAAAGGCAAAGAGGTTCAGCTGGGGCGCCGCTATCACGGCAATGATCGCGCAGAGGGCTATCATGATGCCCGGCAGATACAACTGCTCCATATTAAGCCCGGCCAGTGTGCCCAGAGAAAAGCCATGATAATTGCTCAGGACATCACTATCCAAAAAAGAAAAAAAGGAGATGCCCGCCGAAAACAGCGCATTGATCGACATGCCGGCCAGCACGACGTGATTGCGCGTCATCCCGATCCGCCCGGCCAGGGCAATAATCAGGGTAGTTGCGCCCAAAGCCCCGAAAAAGGCGGCAACCGGCAGCCATGCATGATGCATCGGGAAGAGGCTCAGCGTCAGAATGACCATAAAACCGGCCCCGGCATTGACTCCGACAATACTTGGCCCGGCCATTTGATTATCCGTAATACATTGCAGCAGCACGCCGGAAAGTGCCAGCCCACTGCCTGCCAGAATCCCGCCCAACATACGCGGCAGGCGAAGTTTCCACAGGATCAGCGTTTCCGACTCCGCTCCCGTTTCCCCAAACAGTGCTTTCCAGAAAATCCGTTCCGGGATTTTCACACTGCCAAACCGCAGCGCCGCCAGGCTGACGGCCGCCAGCATTCCTCCCAACAGGCAAAACCACAGTTTTTTACGGCGTGCTTCATTCATAAAGCAGCTCCGTCAGATATTGATAAGCTTCTCCCCACCGGGCATTGGGTTTATATTGAAACAGCTCCTTGGGCAAATAGGTATATGCCCCGTTCTTTACCGCGCTCAGCTGCTGCCAGGGAGCTGAAGCCAACTGCGCATCCATATAGTCCCGCGCCGCCTCCGCATCCCCCATGGTGGAGAAGAAAATATAATCGGGATCCTCCTGCAGAATTTCTTCGATGCTCAGGCCATCCAGCAAAATGGGCGCGTTTTCCGCAATGTTATAAGTGCCCAATTCCTTCAGCATGACGCATACAAAATTATCTTCTGCGGTCTTGGCTTTGGTGGCGCTATAGGAGGAACCGCACCGCACAAAGAGAATGCGCTTCTGTGCCGAACCGGCACCGGCCTGCTCCGTCCGGTCGAGCGCCTGCGCAATTTCCTGCTCCACCGCTTCCACATACTGCTCATAGCGGCCGCTCTCCTCGGTAATTTCGCACAGAATGCCCATCATACGGGCATAATCGGAAAAGGTCTCGACATGAAACTGCGCGGCGGGAATTCCCAGTTCGTTGAGCGTCAGGCAGGCCTCTGCCTGTGCGGCAATATCCGCCGAGGCAATTACCAAATCCGGCTGCTCGGCAATCAGCACCTCCAGATTGATCGATTTGCCGGCGCCATCATCTACCAGAACGGCAGCTGCATCGGCAAAGCCTCGCTCCACGCTTTCTCCCACCGTCACAGAAACGGTACCGCCGGCCAAAGTCCAGGCTTCCGCATAAGAAGAAAATAGCACCGCCACATTCTGCGGCTGCTCCTGCAG